>DASTOV010000128.1:0-2712 GCA_035720125.1 Sphingomicrobium sp.
AATGAGTGCGCGCGGATTCGGATCGATTCTATGGGCCGGCGCGGTCGCCGGCGCGGCGCTGGGCTTCTACCTGGTTTCGCTAAGTGTCGCCTCGGAGCGAGCCGAGCTGGAAGAGGTCGAAACCAAGATCGCGCTGGCTCAGCGCGACATCCGGTTGCTGCAAACCGAAATCGGCACGCGCGGCCGGCTGGCGCAGCTCGAACGGTGGAACGTCAAGTTCATCCGCCTGTCCGCGCCGACTGCCGATCAGTTTGTCGAAGGCAGCTTCCAGCTGGCGTCGATGGTCGCGCCGCGGAAGAAGCCGGCGATCGAAGCACCCGTTGTGCTGGCTGCTGCTCCTGTCGACCATGCGATTGCGCAGCAGCCCACCTTGACCGGCGATGCCGACGGGCCTGAGGCGGTCCGGGGTGCATCGAAGTCGCCGAGCGAAATGATGCATGTCGCAGGCTACAGCGTTCCCGACAAGGCATTGGCCAGGCCGGTAGCGCCCAGAGCTGCTCCATCCCAGCCCGCCGCTGCGACGAAGTCCGCCAGAAGTGCGATGGCTGACCCGCCTGCGCCCTTGTCAACCGACAAGTCCAAGGCCAAAGGCAGCGCGCCCGCGGCGTCCGCCGCCGGCCCCAGCCCGAGGCCCCAAACTAAGGACAGCGTAACCGGTCGATGAACGCCCCGACGCCCGCTCTCGTCGCACGGCCCGAGCGGCTCCGTCTGGTCGGACAGCGGCGGCAGATCCTGGCTCTGATGCACCAGCGGCTGATGTTCGGCATGCTGCTCTATGCCGGGATTGTCGCCATCATTGCGCTGCGGCTCGTTTGGCTGGCCGCGTTCGGCGACCATGCCGGCCGCAAGGGCGGTGCGCCCGACCTTACGCCTGAACGTGGCGACATCGTCGATCGCGACGGCCATGCGCTGGCTCGAACGATCGACGCCTGGATCGTCGGCCTGCAGCCCGGAAAGGTGATCGGCAACAAGCTCGATCTTGCACGCGAACTGGCCCGACTGATGCCGGAAAAGGATGAGGCAGCCTATCTGCAAATGCTGCGGTCCGACCGAACCTTTTATTATCTTCGCCGTCGGGCGAGCCCAAGCCTTGTCGCTGCAATCAACAAGCTCGGCGAACCGGGCCTCGCACTGCAGCGCGAGCCCGACCGGCTCTACCCGCAGCTCAGCCTTGCGGCCCATGTCGTCGGCTACACCGACATCGACGGCAAGGGGAATGCCGGCATCGAGCGGGCGTTCGACGAGCAACTGCGCGATCCGGCGCGGCGCGGCCAGCCGATCGTCACCAGCGTTTCAAGCCGCATCCAGCAGGCGCTGGAGCATGAGCTCAACGAGGCGATGATCCATTTCTCGGCGATCGGTGCGGCCGGTGTGGTGATGGACATCCACACCGGCGAGTTGCTGGCGATGACCTCGCTGCCGCAACTCAACCCCAACGCCGCCGGGCAAGGCACGCCCGAGGCTCGCTTCAATCGAGCGACCCTCGGTGTCTATGAGCTGGGATCGACGTTCAAGCCGTTCACGGTGGCGATGGCGATGGATGCCGGCATCATCAAGTCGATGGGCCGGATCTATAATTGCCCCACCGCCCTGCACGTCGCCGGTCGAACCATCAACGACACCCATCCGTTCGGCCGTGCCTGCACAGTCACCGAGATCATGAAGGAAAGCTCCAACATCGGCACTGCGCAGATTGCCGACCAGCTTGGTCCGACGCGCCAGAAGGAATTCCTTCGGCGGATGGGATTCCTTGAAAAAGTCGAAGTGGAGCTGAAGGAGCGCGGCCGCACTCTGTCGCCGGGGAACCAGTGGAACCAGATCGAGACCATGACGGTCGGCTACGGCCACGGCATTGCCGTCACGCCGCTTCACCTCGCCATCGGCTATGCCACGCTGTTCAACGGCGGCATCTACCGCCCCGCCACCTTGCTGAAGGTCGACAAGGACCATGCTCCGGGCAAGGGGCGCCGCGTGTTCAGCGAGGAAACCAGCTACAAGATGCGCGCCCTGCTGCGCCTGGTAGTCACCGAAGGGACCGGCCGGAAGGCCGACGCGCCCGGCTATCGAATTGGCGGCAAGACCGGGACCGCCGAGAAATATCATGACAAGTCGCTACTGGTGACGAGCTTTGCGGGTGTATTCCCGATGGACGAGCCGCGCTATGTGATTGTCGTCATGCTCGACGAGCCCAAGGCCACCGCCGAAACTTTCGGATTCCGCACCGCCGGATGGAACGTCGCGCCGGTTGTCAGCAAGACCGTCAGCCGGATCGCGCCGATGCTGGGCGTTCGGCCCGACAAGCACCGCGAGCCAAACCTGGCCGAGGTGCTGCCTTTCGTCCACAAGGAACGTTGATCAGATGCTCCTTCGTGAACTCGCCGGCATTGCGAGCGATTCAAGGATAACCGGGTTCGCGCTGGACCACCGCAAGGTGGCGCCCGGCAACATATTCGGCGCATTCCGTGGCACGCGCTTCAACGGCGAGGATTTCATCGCCGAAGCGGTCAGGCGCGGGGCGGTAGCCGTGGTCACCCGGGCCGAGGCGAAGGTCGAAGGCGTCCCGCACCTCAAGGCTGACGAGCCGCGCAAATTGTTCGCCGACCTGGCTGCGCGCTTTTTCGAGCCCTATCCGGAAACGATCGTCGCGGTGACCGGGACCAATGGCAAGACCTCGACCGTCGAGTTGACGCGGCAGCTTTGGCGCATGGCCGG
>DASTOV010000129.1:0-13113 GCA_035720125.1 Sphingomicrobium sp.
CGGGCCTGCGCACGTCTCGCCGCATCAGCCATTGCTTCGTCATGGACGTGCCCAACCACGACCAGCCGCTGATCATCACCGATGCTGCAGTCAACATCGCGCCGACGCTAAAGGACAAGGTTCACATTACGCAGAATGCGATCGACCTCGCCCATGCGCTGGGCGCGAAGGAGGTGCGCGTGGGCATCCTGAGCGCGATGGAAACCGTCAACCCGGATGTCCCGTCGACCCTGGAGGCTGCGGCGCTGTGCAAGATGGCTGACCGGGGCCAGATCACCGGCGCGGTGCTCGATGGCCCGCTGGCGCTCGACAATGCCATCAGCCTGGAGGCGGCGGCGATCAAGAAGATCTCTTCGCCGGTCGCGGGCCGTGCCAATGTGCTGGTGGTGCCGGATCTCGAGGCCGGGAACATGCTGGCGAAGAGCCTGTCGTTCCTCGCCAATGCCGATGCCGCCGGGATCGTGCTGGGCGCCAAGGTGCCGGTGATCCTGACCAGCCGGGCCGACGAGGAGGGCGCGCGACTCGCGTCATGCGCCGTTGCCCTGCTGCTGGTTGCTGCGCGGCGCGCCAGCGCCGGCGCTGCCATCCAATAGGCCGGTCATGACCGAGGTCCGGCCGATCCTATCCGGGCACAAGTCGCTGATCGTCGGCATCGCCAACGACCAGTCGATTGCCTATGGCTGCGCCGAGGCGTTCCGCGCAGCGGGCGCGGACCTCGCCATCACCTGGCTCAACGACAAGGCGCGCACCTATGTCGAGCCGCTGGGCGAGCAGCTTGGCGCCGAGATCATGGCCCCGCTCAACGTGGAGAACCAAGGTGAGCTTGAGGCCATATTCGATTCTATCCGCGCGAAATGGGGCAGGCTGGACAGCCTGATCCATTCGATTGCCTTCGCCCCCAAGGAGGATTTGCAGGGCGGATTGCTCGACTGCTCGGCCGCCGGCTTCGGCCGCGCGATGGATGTTTCCTGCCATAGCTTCATTCGCATGGCGAAGCTGGCGGCACCGCTCATGACCGACGGCGGGACCATGTTTGCCATGAGCTATCTCGGCGCCAATCGCGTGGTCGCCAATTACAATGTGATGGGCCCGGTCAAGGCGGCGCTGGAAGCGGCCTGCCGCTATCTGGCACACGAGCTTGGACCACAGGACATCCGGGTCCACGCCATCTCGCCGGGCCCGCTCAAGACTCGCGCTGCATCGGGGCTCAAGGATTTCGAGCACATGCTCAACGAGGCGATCGAGCGGTCGCCGCTCCACGAGCTGGTCGACATCGACGATGTCGGGTCCGCCTGCGCCTATCTTGCGACCGACTATGCCCGGCGGATCACCGGCGGGACCATCTATATCGACGGTGGCGCGAACATCGTCGCCTGAACGACCGGGGGTAAGGGAATGGCCGAATGCATCGCAGTGGTGAACGCGGGCTCCTCGAGCGTCAAATTCGCCTTCTACGACAGGGAAGGCGACGAGCCGCTGCTGCTCAAGGGCCAGGTCGAACAGATCGGCGTGGCGCCCAGCCTTTCGGCAAGCGATGCGAACGGCAATGAATTGGCGCAGGAGAGCTGGTCCGCCGAAGGATTCGGCCACGAACAGGCGATGGGGGCGATCCTGGAAACGGCCCGCGCCCAGCTGCCCGGCTCCAGCGTCAAGGGCGTCGGCCATCGCGTGGTCCACGGCGGCACGCGGTTTGCAGCACCGGTCGAGGTGACGCCGGATATCGTCGCCGAGCTGGACAAGCTGACGCCGCTGGCGCCGCTGCACCAGCCACACAATCTGGCACCGATCAAGGCGATCGCCGCCAACGCGCCGGAAGTCCGGCAGGTCGCATGCTTCGACACGGCCTTCCACCAGACACAGCCGCACCTGGCGCAGGCATTCGCCCTGCCGCGGGAGCTGAGCGAGTCCGGTGTCAGGCGATACGGATTTCACGGCCTTTCCTATGACTATGTCAGCGGCCGCCTCCGCGAAGTCGCGCCCGATCATGCGGACCAGCGGATCGTCATTGCCCACCTCGGCAATGGCGCCAGTCTCTGCGCCATTCATCAAGGGAAGAGCGTGGCCACGACCATGGGCTTTACCGCGGTGGAAGGGCTGATGATGGGCACGCGCTGCGGCTCGATCGATCCGGGCGTGCTCATCTATCTTATGGACGAGCACGGAATGGATGCCCGGGCACTGGAGAGCCTGGTCTACAAGAAGTCTGGCCTGTTGGGCGTATCCGGCATTTCGTCCGACATGAGGACCCTTCGCGCCTCGGACGATCCGCGAGCGAGGGAAGCCATCGACCTCTTCATTTACAGGATTGTCCGCGAAATCGGATCGCTGTCGGCAGCGCTCGGCGGGATCGACGGCCTGGTGTTCACCGGTGGCATCGGCCAGCGCGATGCGAAGACGAGACGGGACGTCGCGGCCGGCTGCGCCTGGCTCGGCGCGGAACTGGATGAGGGTCGCAATGGTGGCGGGGAAGGGTTGATCAGCAAGGACGGCTCGCGGCTGCCGATGTGGGTTATCCCAACTGACGAGGAGCGCGTGGTCGCGCGGCAGACTGCGGCCGTGCTCGGGATCTAGCCCGGGGGGATGTCGATCGTCTTCGTATGCGGGTGATGCTTGTCGAGGTGTCGCTTGATGATGCGCAGGTTGCGCGTGTTGGAGCGGAAGAACAGATCGGGGATCGCGCCAATCCAGGGAATTGCGCCGAGCAGCATGTCGAAGCCGATGTTCCCGGCCATCCGCGTGACCTGCCATTTCGACATGCCGAGATTGCGAGCCTCCCAGGCAATGTAACTGCCCAGTGCCGCGGCACTGATTGTGCCGATGCCGGGGACGATGTCGAGGATCACGTCCAATCCAATCGGCTTGTTGATACCGGGGATGACGAACATTCGCTCCAGCAGCTTTTCCATCGCCTCGATCCGTTGCCGGACAGACGCGGCGTCTGACCCGAGACCGGGCATTGTGCGGCGCAGCCTAGGGGTCGGCTGGTCGATGCTCTCCGTCACCGCAATCCACTCCTCGTTCCGATATCCGTCAAGCCGACCAACGTGTGGCGTGCGAACGGGTTCTCGGCAAATCCAGGAGCGCGGCCGGATACCAGCGACCATCTGATGGGCGCCGCGACCGGAATGAAGAGTTGCGCATCGTCCATCATTTGCGCCGCTTCCATGAAAAGCTGTGTCCGCTTGCTGGCGTCCGGTGTTTCCCGCGCCTGTTCCAACAGGAGGTCGGCGTCTTCCAGGCAAATCGGCGCGGCCGCACAGCGAAAGCGGCGAAGGAACCAGGCGGGCGATGTGGACGGAGCAACTTCGTCGACCCAGACCAGGTCGGCGGACGCCGGAGTCGGTGCGGCCTCGACCTGCAAGCCGAGCGGCCCCCAGTCGTAGTGCAGCCTGGCGAGCAAATATTCTCCACCGGGCCCCTTGGGCAGGTAAACGCGAAAGGTCGGGCGCTGAACGTCGCCGAACAAGCGCTGCACCTCGGCTTGCAGAAGAGCCCGGCGCTCCGATGGCGGCTGGTCGAGCCATGCGGGCGGTTGCGGCGATCCAATTCCATCCAGGCCTGCCTGCAGCAGAGTTGCCCGCGGTTCCAAGCCGCCGACATGAAGGCCCGCAATCAATGCGTCGCGATCGATTGCCTGGCTGAGAAGGCGGCGAACCTCCCGCTCCCGCAATGTCTCGCTGCGCCTCGTCGGCGCCAATCCAAACAATCCAAAAACGGGGTCGAACCGGCGAGCGCCGCGCGGTACCTTGGCTTCAAGCGCTAGGGGCAGGTCGCCGACCTTCCCTCCCAGCACCAATTCCAGGTCGCCATTGGCGAATGCCGCAACCAGCCTGGCGGCATCGCTTCCGCGCAAATGCACCTTCTCGACCGGATCGTCTGCGTCCGGGATGCGGATACGGCGCGCCAGAACAACGCCCGGCTGTTGCCTCAGGTCGGCAGGCAGGAGCGCGAGCTCTTCGGCCGTCGCAACATGAAAGGGCCCGGTACCGACGCTGGATCGAACCAGGCCGAACTCCGGCTGTGCAAGCAGCTGCAGGAGGTTGGGACGCGGCGCGTTCAAGCGGATTTCGATGACCCGGTCGGTCATGGCGACGATTTCGCTGACCGCCCCCAGCGAGTCCTTGAGCGGATTCTTGCTCGCCGGCCGCAGCTGGCGGCTGAGTATTCGGGCGATGTCGTCGGCCTTGATCCTGCGGCCATCGGGCCATTCACCGGTTTGCAGCCGGAAGATGTAGCTCAGGCCGTCATCGCTGACGTTCCAACGTTCGGCGAGGCCGGGGATCACCTGACCGCGTTCATCAAACCGGACCAGGCCCTGAGCGACATTGGCGCGAAACAGCGCCTCGCTTTCGGTCAGTGGCGCCATTACGGTTTCGACGAGCCTGGGTTCAGGCCCGATCACTCCGACGCGCGCAAGATCCGACGAGCTTTGACCGCAGGCAATTGGGCCCAAGGCGGCCAGCGCCGCGCAGATCAGGCCAAGGCTGAATCGACGGACGGCCATGGGACCCTTGGTTTAGCTTTAAACGGGGGTTCATCAACCACTGGATATTCAGGCCCGACTGTTTTACTTAACTAAAGCAGTGCGGCCGATCAGGTTCGAGCCGGAAGGGGAGAGATGGCGGACGACCACGGTCCGGGATTCGAAGGCGCTCACGGTATATGGCAGCGCGGCGGCGCGGATATCGAGAATCTGCCAGATCCCTTTGGGCGGCCATCTCCGACGATCGACGGCGCTCCCGCACCGGCCGAGGCAAAGCCTCGGAGTCGCTGGTGGCGCTGGGCATTCAACATATTCGCAGGACTGCTGCTGGTCACGCTGATCTGGCTGATCGTTACTGCACCATTGTCGCGGGCGCTCGAACCGCTTGAAGATCCTGCCATGCTGCTTGTCTCGGCCGAGGGCCGGCCGATCGCGCGTCGCGGCGCGATCAAGGATGAGCCGGTCGAGGTTGCCAAGCTAGACCCGCTGACCCCGGCAGCCTTCATCGCCATCGAGGATCGCCGGTACCGCAGTCACTGGGGCGTCGATCCCCGGGCGATCGGCCGCGCGATGGTCGCCAACGTCAAGGCCGGCGGCGTGCGCCAGGGTGGAAGCACCATCACCCAGCAATTGGCCAAGACCAGCTTTCTTTCCGCCGACCGATCATTGAAGCGAAAGGCGCAGGAGGTGATCATCGCCTTCTGGCTGGAAGGCTGGCTGACCAAGGACGAGATACTGTCGCGCTACCTGTCGTCGGTTTATTTCGGCGATGGCGTCTACGGATTGCGTGCGGCGTCACGCCATTATTTCGACCGGGAACCGGAGCGGCTGAGTCTCGCGCAATCGGCAATGCTGGCCGGAATGGTGCAGGCGCCGTCGCGCCTGGCCCCGACCAAGAACCTGGCGCTGGCACAGAAGCGCAGCCGGCTGGTGCTGCAGGCCATGGCCGACAATGGCTACATCAGCCAGGAGCGGGCGCGATCGATCAATTCCGCCCGGCCGGTTGGCGACAATAGCAGCGTGCCCACCGGCACCTACTTCGCTGATTGGGTAGCGCCCCAGGCGGCCCAGGCTTTTGACGCGGACTATGGCGAAGTGCGGGTGCCGACGACGCTGGATGCCGACTTGCAGCGGATCGCAGTGCGCGCGGTTGCCAATGCGAGGATCGGCGACGCCCAGGCAGCGTTGGTCGCCATGCGTCCAGACGGACGGGTGGTGGCGATGGTCGGGGGGCGCAGCTACGGCAAGAGCCCGTTCAACCGCGCGACCCAGGCGCGCCGCCAGCCGGGCAGCGCGTTCAAACTGTTCGTCTACCTGGCCGCGCTGCGCGCCGGATACACGCCGGACAGCATGATCGAGGACCGGCCGATTACGGTAGACGGCTGGTCTCCCGGCAATAATGACGGCGTTTATCGGGGAACGATCACCCTGCGCGAGGCCTTTGCCCGCTCGAGTAATGCGGCGACCGTGCGCCTTGCCGAACAGGTCGGCCGCCAGAACGTCATCCGCGCTGCGAGGGACCTTGGGATCGACTCGCCGATGACGGATCGGCCAAGCCTGTCACTGGGCACCTCCGGCGTGAGCCTGCTTGAGCTGACGTCGGCTTACGCCGCGATCGCCGGCGGACGATATCCGGTGGAGCCGCGCGGCCTGCCACTTGGTGAGGAAGAGGAAGCGGGCCTGTCGAGCCTTTTCGCCCGCGGCGGCAAGCTGGATGACCGGCGCGACCGGGGGCCAATGCTGGAACTGCTGTGGGCCGCGGCCAATGAAGGCACCGGACGTCGTGCCGCGATTTCGACGCCGACGTTCGGCAAGACCGGCACGACGCAGAATAATCGCGATGCCCTGTTCATTGGATTCGCCGGAAACCTGGTCGTCGGCGTGTGGGTCGGCCAGGACGACAACCAGTCGCTGGGCAAAATCACCGGCGGGACAGCGCCCGCCGAGATTTGGCGGCGGTTCATGGGTTCCGCCATCGCGATCGACGGTCGCCGCGGCCCGCCGCTGCCGGAGGGTTTCCGCGTGCCAGAGCGACGCCCGGAGCAAAAGGAACGCAAAAGCCCGCTACCGGACGAGTGGAGCGAGGGCGGCGAAGCGGTCCGATCGATCCTTGAGATGATCGAGCGGCTCATCGATGAAAACTGAGCTAGCCGGCAGGCAAAAGGTTAATTTCCGGAAACCGGCCACCTTAAACCTTTCTCAACCCTTCAGGGCGTAATCCTCCCCGTAACCGACGCGCAGTTTGTAGCGGAGGTGAGGGAAATGTGGATCCCTTTTGTGGAGCCTAAAGGAGACCAGAGATGGCCAAGTTTCTGAAGCTGATCAAGAATAACAAGGGTGCGACTGCGATTGAGTACGGCCTGATTGCCGCTCTCATTGCCGTTGCCGCGATTGCCGCGATGGGCAACATCGGCAACAGCCTGGGCAGCACCTTCAACAACGTCTCGAACGAACTCAACTAATCGTTCGAAGATCAGCCCAATCGACAGGCGGCGGCGTCGAAAGACGCCGCCGCTTTTCTTTTGTGCTGACGAATGTGGGAAGGGTTACTGATCGCCCGCCTGCACGCGGCGCGTCAGCCGACCGACATCAGTCCAGGTCAATCGGGCGCGGCCCACCGGGCATCGAGGCCCAAAGCATGTCGATCGCGAGTTGCAGGTGCGAGCCAATGATCGGCGAGATCGCTGGATCGCTGTCCAGATGCTCGAGCGCCTTTGACATACAGGCGAGCGCCAACCCCCGCGCATCGGCGGTGGCACCTTCATTTGCCGCCACGGGCCGTGAGCCCGCAGATTTCGACTTCATGCATTCCCCCCCAGCTAAAATGATTCCATTAGCGGCGATGAACCGGCCAGCAACCCGGCCCGGCGAGCAAAGCCCGTCAAACTCATCCGAAACGGATGAGATTTGCTGCTTGACTGGCGCTTGAGGCTTCGGCGCTGAACTCGCACCCTTTGCGGAACTCAACTTGGCGATGGAATAGTCTCGTGAGTTTGAACAGGGTAGGCGGGTGATTGGCCAACTTCATCCGGATGCGGTGGCATGAACCAAGATTGGATCGGAGGCATCGAGACCGGCGGGACAAAGCTGCTCGCCCGGATCTGCGATCGATCGAGCGGCGAGACCATTGCCGAAGATCGCTGGGAGACAAGTAGCGCGGCCGCGGCGTTGCATGACCTTGCAGGGTTTCTGATGAACGCCGGCGATGGACGGCTGGTTGCGGTGGGAATGGCGGCATTCGGGCCGCTGATCATCGATCCCGATTCTCCCGATTATGGATTGATGCAGGCCACGACCAAGCAAGGTTGGACCGGATCGAACCTGCGAACCGAACTTGAGGCGGCAATTGGCGTCGCGGTCGCGGTCGACACCGACGTCAACGCCGCCGCCATTGCCGAGCAGGCAAAAGGAGCCGGCAAGGGGCTTCGAAGCGTCGCCTATGTTACCGTCGGCACCGGCATTGGCGCGGGCCTGGCGATCAACGGACAAAGCCTGAAGGGGGCAATGCATCCGGAGGCGGGGCATTTGCCGATCATCCGTCGTCCAGACGATCGCGCGCCCAGCACATGCCAGTTCCATCCGCACTGCGCCGAGGGCCTGGTGTCCGGCCCGGCGATCCGGGGCAGGCTGGGGGAAGGCAGGATACTTTCCGATGACCCAGCGATGATGGAACTAGTCGCCGACTATCTTGGCCAACTCGGGGCCAGCCTGGTCATGACGTGGTCGCCGCATCTCATCGTGTGGGGCGGTGGTGCGATTTCCGGGGGGCCGCCGGTATCGCTGATCGAAAAAAGGCTGCGGGATGTTCTGGGCGGCTATGGAGTTGGCCCATCGGTGGAGCAGCCAGGGTTCTGCGTTCCGGCAAGGCTCAAGGACGCCGGGCTTGAAGGAGCGTTGCTGATGGCAGGGAAGCTGGCTTCGGAACGACAGCTTGGCTGATCATGTCGCCGTCGCCTGGCCCAACGAGTCGCCCGTCACTTGCAGCCTGACACAGGCGGCAACCAGTTGGGCGGAATACAGCGTTCCAGTGCTTCGGCGGTATCACGCAGGGCAGGGACCAATTCGTCGAGAGCGCGGCCTCGAGCGCCATTGTCGAACCGCATGCCGACATTGAGCGCGGCAGCTACCCGGCCATCGCGGTTGTGGACCGGCACGGCGACCGAGCAAAGGCCGAGCTCGAGTTCCTGCTCGACATAGGCATGGCCCAGGGCGCGGACCTCCTCGACCAATCGCCCCAGGCGGAGCGGGTCGATCACGGTATGGACCGTGTGCGCGGTCGGGCGGCAGTCCTGTAGCCAGGCATTCAACTCTCGATCGGTCAGGCCGGACAGCAAGGCGCGGCCCATCGACGTGCAGTAGGCCGGTAGCCGCGCTCCCACTCCCAGCGACACAGTCATCACTTTTCGAACGGGAATACGGGCGACATACACAATCGACTGGCCGTCGAGCACGGCCATCGAGCAGCTTTCCCCGACCCGGTGCGACAGATCCTCCATCAGCGGCTGCGCGACGTCGGCCAGCTGCAGCGATCCGAGAAAGCCGAAGCCCAACTCCAGGACGCGCGGGGTGAGCGTGAATTCGCGGCCGTCGGCGCGCACATAGCCCAGATGCTGCAGCGTCAGCACGAGCCGCCGCGCAGCCGCTCGCGACAGGCCGGAGCGCGCAGCGACCGCCGCGAGGCTCAAGCGGGGCTGATCGCCGTCGAAGGCACGCAGCACGGACAGGCCGCGAGCCAGCGACTGTACAAAGTCGGGGCCCTCTTCGAAGTTACGAATGCCGTCACCAGCGCTCGTCTTTTCGGTTTGAACGGCGTTGACAATCATGCACGCACATTCCTAGCATTGTGCGCAATACGGTCAATAGTGCGATAATCGCACATTTTGGGAGAGAATTGTCCTGGCGCCCTCGGAGCGACAAGACGTGCTGCACAGCTGGTGCGTGCAGGCCGAGTGGGACGCGCCGACGGTGGTTGGCGGCGCCGGTGCGCATTTCTTCGTCGAAGGCGGGCAGGCGGTTCTGGACCTCAGCAGCCAGGCCGAATGCTGCAACCTTGGGCATCAGCATCCGCGCCTGGTCGCCGCCATCCGTGAACAGGCCGAGCGGCTATGCTACATCGCCAACAGCTGGGGCGCCGCGCCTCGTGCGGAACTGGCCGAGCGTCTTCTCGATCTGTCCGGGTTTGCCGGCGGCCGGGTCTTTTTTACGCTGGGAGGCGCCGACGCCAACGAGAATGCCGTCAAGCTGGCGCGACAGGCGGCAGGCAAGCCCGACGGGCTGATCATCGCCCGCGAGCGTTCCTATCATGGCGCCACCTACATGGGCATGGCGCTGTCTGGCGACAGCCGCACCAGCCCGCAGGTTAATGCCCATGCGTGGGGTGTGCGTCACGTTGCGCCACCCTATGCCTATCGCGACTCGCGCGACGGCGAAACAGAAGACGAGTTCGGCCTCCGCGCCGCCGATGCGCTGGGGAGATGCATCGACGACGAAGGGGCCGGTCGGGTGGCGGCCGTGCTGATGGAGCCGGACGCCGGCACCAACGGTGTGGTCGCCCCCGACAGCTATTGGCCAGCCATCCGACGCCACACTGCCAAGCGCCGTGTCTGGCTGATTGCCGACGAAGTCATGAGCGGCTTCGGGCGTTGCGGCGAATGGTTCGCGTGGCAGCGATATGGGGAGGAGGCCCGCCCTGACCTGATGACTCTCGCCAAGGGGTTGACCGGTGCGGCTGTCCCGCTCGGCGCGGTGGTCGGCTCCGCCGAAGTTGCGGCACGCATCGAACATCAGATGCTCTACACCGGCCTTACCTATTGCGGTCATCCGCTGTCCTGCGCGGCGGGGCTGGCGGCCCTCGCAGCCTATGAGGACGAGCGGCTGATCGAGCGTTCGCGCAGGATGGGGCCGGAGTTGTTGGCAGAACTCGAGCGACTTAAGGCCCGCCATGACGTTATCGGCGACGTGCGGGGAGGCCGCGGACTGTTCGCGGTGATCGAACTGGTGTCTGACCGCGCGGCGCGCACGCCGCTGGCGCCATGGGGAGAGCAGCCGCCGGCGCTCAAGGCGCTGGTCAAGGCGGCCCTTGCCGAGGGCGTTTCGATTGCCACGCGCGGCAACCTCATCATCATTGCGCCGCCGCTGGTCATTGCCGAACGCGACCTCGCCGAGGCGCTTGCGCTTCTCGACCGGCTGCTGGGCGAATATCTTCCCGATCCGGATACTACCGAGGCGTCATGAGTTTCCGCCTGACCTACGCGACCATGTTCAACCCGCCCGAGGCGATGCACGAGCAGTTCGAAGCAGCGCTCGCCAGGGTGTCCGCGGGCCTTGGGCAGAAGCATGCACTGTTTATCGACGGTGTTGATCGGCAGGCCGAGCGTCACGTGGCCGGGCACAGCCCGATCGACACGCAACTCCATCTCGGCGACTTCCCGCTGGCCAGTGCGGTGGATGTCGATGCCGCGATGTCAGCCGCGCATGCAGCCTACCCCGCATGGCGGGCTACTGCAGTCGCCGAGCGAGTGCGCCTGATGCGCCGGGTCGCCGATGTGATGGAAGCTCGGGTCTATGAGATTGCGGCGACCATGGTCCTGGAGGTCGGCAAGAACCGCATGGAGGCGCTGGGGGAAGCGCAGGAGACGGTCGACTTCTTCCGCCACTATGCCGACGATTTCGAGGCCGCGGGCGGCTATGACCGGCCGCTTCCCGACGATCCGTTGCCGGACGCTGCCTCGCATAACCGCAGCACCATGCGCCCCCACGGCGTGTGGGTCGTGATTGCGCCGTTCAACTTCCCTCTCGCGCTGGCAGGCGGCCCGACCGCGGCGGCGCTGGTCACCGGCAACACGGTGGTCGTGAAGGGCGCCGCCGATACACCCTGGTCGGTGCGGCTCCTGGCGGACTGCATTCGTGACGCCGGCCTGCCGCCGGGCGTGTTCAACTATCTGTCGGGTACCGGCGAGGAGGCCGGCGAGGCGCTGGTCAACCATCCGTTCACCGCCGGCATCACCTTTACCGGCTCCGTGCCGGTCGGCATGGGGCTGGTTCGCAAGATGGCCGGCGGCACCTACCCGCGCCCCTGCATCGCCGAAATGGGCGGCAAGAACGCCTGCATCGTTACGGCGAATGCCGACCTCGACCGCGCCGCCACCGGCATCCTGCGCTCAGCCTATGGCATGGGCGGGCAAAAATGCTCGGCGCTGTCGAGGCTCTATGTCGACGGGAGGGCCGCCGACGCGCTTATCGGACGGCTGGTCAGGCAGATCGGCGAAATCCGCATCGGCGACCCCTGCCGGCGCGAGAACTGGCTTGGCCCGGTGATCAATCGACGCGCCTACGACAATTACGCAAGCTACATCGCGCAATTCTGCAACAGCGGCGCGCGAATCCTGACGGGCGGTGCCCAATTTGCGCAGGGCGAACTCGCGCGCGGCTTCTATGTCGAGCCGGTGCTTGTCGAGGCGCCCATTTCGCATCCGCTGTGGAAGCAGGAGATGTTCCTGCCGATCCTGATGCTTTACCGGGTGACGGACCGCGAGGAAGCCATGCGGCTGGCGAATGATAGTGATATGGGCCTCACCGCCGGGATCTATGGATCGGAAGACGATGTCGCCTGGTTCCATGAGAATATCGAAGCCGGCGTGACCTACGCCAACCGCCCGCAGGGGGCGACTACCGGGGCGTGGCCGGGTTACCAGCCGTTCGGCGGCTGGAAGGGGTCGGGCTCTACCGGCAAGGCGATCGCGTCCTTTTACTACCTCGCCCAATATATGCGCGAGCAGTCGCGCACCGTGGTGGAATGAGGTGGCGCAATTCCTCTCCCTGGCCGAGGCGATCGACGCCCATGTGCCAGACGGCGCCTGTGTCGCCCTGGAAGGCTTCACCCACCTGATCCCGTTCGCCGCCGGCCATGAGATCATCCGCCAGGGCCGCCGCGACTTGCACCTGATCCGGATGACTCCGGATCTCATTTATGACCAGCTGATCGGCATGGGCGCGGCAAGAAAGCTCAGCTTCTCCTGGGGCGGCAACCCGGGGGTCGGTTCGCTGCACCGGCTGCGCGACGCGGTGGAGAATGGCTGGCCGCAACCGCTGGAACTCAATGAGCATAGCCATGCCGGCATGGCCGCCGCCTATTGCGCCGGGGCGGCCCGCCTGCCGTTCGGCGTCCTGCGCGGCTATGTTGGCGGGGACCTTGCGGATGCCAATCCGGCGGTGCGGAGCGTGACCTGCCCCTACAGCGGCGAAGAGCTGGCAACAGTGCCGGCAATCAACCCCGACGTCACCATCCTCCACGCCCAGCGGGCTGACCGACAGGGCAATGTCGCGATCCTGGGGATAGTCGGCGCGCAGCGCGAGGCGGCGCTAGCCGCCAACGCCGTCGTCGTTACCGTCGAGGAGGTTGTCGACGAGCTGCCGCCGGCCATGAATGGCATCCTCCTGCCGCATTGGGTGGTCAGCGCGGTAGTGCATTGCCCCGGCGGCGCCTACCCATCCTATGCCCAAGGATTCTATGCGCGGGACAACAGCTTTTACCAGCAGTGGGACGGCATCGCGCGCGACCGGAAGAGTTTCGTGGCGTGGATGGAGCGGCACGTGCTGGCCAGCCCCGACCATCGTTCCTTCCTCGCCAG
>DASTOV010000130.1:0-10268 GCA_035720125.1 Sphingomicrobium sp.
GGGCGAGCACCGCGCGCATATGCTGTGCAGGTGTTACGACCAGCCATGCATCAGCCGAGGCCAGGTCAGAGAAATTGCTGGTTGCCCGGATGCCCGGCTCCAACTTGATCCCCGGCAAATAGACCGGATTCTCGTGGATCCGGTTGACCGCCGTCACGACGTCATCCTCGAGCGCCCAAAGCAGCGTTTCACGTCCGCCCGTCGCCGCGACCTGCGCCAGGGCCGTGCCCCACGCGCCGCCGCCGATCACCGCCAGCCTTTCGATGCTCATGCCTTGACGCCCGCCCCCCTGACCTTTTCCCCTGCCGGATCGAGCGGCCAGCGCGCTCGCGCCGGAGCGTCGAGCCCATCGACCAGCCCAGCTGCGTAGCGTTCCGCTCCCGCCCAGCCAATCATCGCCGCATTGTCAGTGCACAGCCAGGCAGGCGGCACCGAGAAACGGCGGCCAAATTCGTCTGCGAGCTGCCTGAGCGCGGATCGGACGGCGTTATTGGCGGCAACGCCGCCGGCGACCACCAGGCTCGGCGCATCCGAACGCTCGAGCGCGCGTCGGGTGCGATCGACGAAGCAGTCGACGACCGCCTGCTGGAAGCTGGCGGCAATATCCTCGGCCTTGTGTTCGCCGCTGGCGACAGCCCGCTGCACGGCCGCCTTGAGTCCGGCAAAGCTGAAATGAGGTTCCCTGGTCCCGACCAGCGGCCGTGGGAGCGGTACGGCAGTAGCGTCGCCGTCGCGGGCCAGTGCTTCGATCGCCGGACCTCCGGGATAGCCGAGATCGAGCAGCTTGGCGGACTTGTCGAACGCCTCCCCCGCAGCGTCGTCGATCGTCGTGGCAATGCGCCGGTAATCGCCGATGCCGCGCACCTCGAGCAGCTGGCAGTGCCCCCCGCTGGCGAGCAGCAGCAAATATGGGAAATCGAGACTCGCATCGACCAGCCGCGGGCTCAGCGCATGGCCTTCCAGGTGATTGACCGCGATCAGGGGCTTGTCCGCCGACAGCGCCAGCCCCTTGCCGACGAGCAAGCCGACCATCACGCCGCCGATCAGCCCCGGACCGGCAGTGGCGGCGATCGCATCAACTTCGCCAATCGTAATGTCGGCTTCGTGCAGCACCTGGCGTACAAGGCCAGGCAGGATTTCGACGTGGGCACGCGCGGCGATTTCCGGGACCACGCCGCCGAATGGGCGGTGCGCGTCATTCTGCCCTACGACTGCCTGCGCCAGGATCTGCCGGTCGCTGCCGACAAGCGCAGCCGCGCTGTCATCGCACGAAGATTCAAGGGCCAGGATCAATGCCATATTAGCCAGCCTTTGCCTGAAACCCCGGCTTTGCGCTAGCGCGGGCAGGATGAGCGAAGTTCGTTTCACCATAGGCAGCCGCGGATCGCCGCTCGCACTAGCGCAGGCGCGCATGGTCGCTGCCGCGCTGGAGCGGGCGCACGGCTGGCCGCAGGGCAGCGTCGACATCAAGGCCGTCAAGACCAGCGGCGACCGGATCCAGGACCGTCCCCTGGCCGAAGTCGGCGGCAAGGCGCTGTGGACCAAGGAACTGGATCTCGCCCTGCTGGCCGGCGAAACCCAATGCTCGGTCCACTCGATGAAGGATGTCGAAAGCGTCCGGCCGGCATCGCTATTGATCGCGGCGATGCTGCCTCGCGCCGATGTGCGCGACCGACTGATCGGCTCGGGGTCGATCGCCGAACTGGCCGTGGGCGCACGCGTCGGCACCAGCTCGCCCCGTCGCGCCGCCCAGCTGATGCGGCTGAGGCCCGACCTCGAAATCCTGCCGATCCGCGGCAATGTCGATACCAGGCTAGCCAAGTGCGAGGCGGGCGACGTCGATGCCACCTTGCTGGCGGCGGCCGGGCTCGAACGGCTTGGACGGGCGGAGGTCGGAGCGCCGGTCGAGCCTGGGGAAATGCTGCCGGCCCCGGCGCAGGGTGCGATCGGTATCGAATGCCGGGCGGAAGACCCCGCAACTGCAGAATTGCTGCAGGCCATCGATCACGCGGAAACGCATCAGGCCGTCCTGGCCGAACGGGCCTTCACCCGCGCGCTGGGCGGCACCTGCCATTCGCCGGTGGCTGCCTATGGCAGGATCGATGGGAAGGAGATCGAATTTGCTTGCGAGTTGCTGAGCGAGGACGGTCGCGACCGGATCGCCGAGCTTGTCCGTTTCGCGATCGGCGATCTCGAAGCACCGGCCAGCCTGGCGAGGCGAATGCTGGCCAATGCACCGCCCTCAATCCGCCAGCTGTTCGAGGGCGGGTGAGAAAGCTGCTCCTGCTGCGGCCCGAACCGGGCCTGTCGGCGAGCGCGGGACGGGCGCTTGCGCTCGGGATGGAGCCCCTGTGCTGCCCGCTGTTCCGGGTCGAGCCGCAAGACTGGCGGCCACCCGACCCCAATGAATATGACGGGTTGCTTCTGACCAGCGCCAATGGCGTGCGGCATGCCGGACCGCAGCTGGATGCGCTGCAATCGCTCCCTGTCCACGCCGTCGGCCGGGCGACCGCGGAGGCGGCGCGCGAGGCCGGATTCGACGTCAAGAGCTGCGGCAGCGGCGATGTCGCCGATCTGCTGGCGACCCTGCCCGCGCTTCGCCTGCTCCATCTTGCCGGCGAGGATCATCGCGCTGTCGATGATGCGGGGATCGACCGGCGGATCGTTTACCGATCCGTGCCCATTACCGAGCCGGGCCTTCCTCCCATCCAGGGACTGGTTGTGGCTATTCACAGCCCGCGGGCCGGCGCGCGACTTGCCGAGTTGGCGCATGATCGCAACAAGACGATTGTCGCCGCCATCAGCGATGCTGCCGCAAGGGCCTGCGGCATGGGTTGGGAAGGAGTGGCCGTTGCGGCCGAACCCGACGACGAGAGCCTGCTGGCCCTGGCCGCCACGCTGTGCCAAACAGCCATCAAATGACCGCTGGCCAATATAGACAAGGTCCGTCCTGGACTGCGCGGTTCGCATGGGCGTTGCTGCTGCTGGTCGTCGGAGCCGCACTGGCCACCTGGGGACTGGCGCAATGGGATTCCGGCGCGCGTTTCTTCGGCATAGGCCCGAAGCAGCCGGTGCAAGTCATTCGCCAGGCAGCACCGGTGCGGCAGCCGGACGCCCAACCCGCCGAGACGCTGACGGCAGCCGATGTCGCCCGCATTTCGTCCCTGGAATCACGGCTTGCAGCGATCGAGGGCCAGGCCGAGGCGGCCGCGGGTTCGGCAGGCAGGGCCGATGCGCTGCTGGTTGCCTTCGCCGCGAGGCGGGCAGTCGATCGGGGTGTTGCGCTCGGCTATCTCGAGCCGCTGCTGGTGCAGCGCTTCGCAAGTCAACATCCGGCGGCCGTCGCCACCATCGTTACCGCTGCTCGCGACCCGGTGAGGCTGGACGGCCTGATCGCCGAGTATCGTGCATTGGGCCCGACGCTGCGCGGCAGGGGGCCGGAAGAAGGCTGGTGGGACGCCTTCCGCCGCGAACTTGGATCAGTCGTGTCCTTCCATCGTGCCGATGTTCCATCGCCGCAACCACAGGCGCGTTACAACCGGGCGCTAACCCGTCTCGAGGACGGCCAGGTCGACGCCGCGCTGGCCGAGACCATGCGGTTGCCGGGCTCCGCCAGCGCAGGTCCGTGGATCGCCCGCGCCCGTCGCTACATCGCCGCCCATCGCGCGCTGGACGAAATCGAGTCGGCGGCGCTATTGGGCGCCCCCGCCATCGCTTCCACCCCGGCAACCGCCGGTTGAGGGGTTGGCAAGACTCCTCCGATTTGCGATTCTGGCGCTTGCAAGCTTCGGTTCAGCAGGGCGAGGCTAAAGCATTGGGAAATTGTCAGTTTCGAGGGGGTGTTGGACGCCATGACGTCGCTTTCATGCCGTTTCTGGTTGGGTGCAGCTATCGCGGCGATGGGCGGACTTGGCCATGCTCAGCCGGCAAATGACCCGCTAGCGCCCTTACCTGACAATGCACCCCGGGTGCAGCCGGCCCAGGCGCCGCCACCGCGGATCGCTTCTGCCGCGCTTCGCGATCGCCTCAGCAGCCTCGGCCGGTCGTTTAACGGCAAGGCTGGCATTTCCGTTTATTCGCTGAGGGATAGCTGGCAGGCCGACTACAATGGAACTGCCCTTTTTCCGCAGCAAAGCTGCTCCAAGCTGTGGGTGGCGATTACCGCCATGGATGCCGTCGACCGGGGGCGCATCAGCCTCAACGATCGAATCACGGTTGGCCGCGACGACCTGACGCTTTTCCACCAGCCGATCCGGGCCAAGGTGTTGGGCAACGGCGGGCATACGACGACGCTCGGCGCCCTGCTGCACAGCGCCATTACCGAAAGCGACAATACCGCCAACGACAAGCTGATGCGATCGGTGGGCGGGCCGCAGGCCGTGCGCGACATGATCGAAGCCAAGGATCTCGGGTCGATCCGCTTTTACGAAGGAGAGCGTGCACTTCAGTCGCGCATCGCCGGGCTGATCTGGAGCCAAAGCTATTCGATTGGCGATGCATTCTACAAGGCTCGCAGCGCATTGCCGACTTCCGTCCGCAAGGCATCGTTCGACCGCTATATCTCCGACCCTTACGACGGCGCGGCGCCGCATTCGGTGGCACAGGCGCTGGCCCGGCTCAACCGCGGGGAATTGCTTTCGCCCGCGTCGACGAAGCGGCTGTTGTCGACGATGGCGTCAACCAAGACCGGGGCATTGCGCGTCCGGGCTGCACTGAAGCCTGGATGGAAATGGAGCCACAAGACAGGGACCGGGCAGAATTTCCAGGGCCGCGTCGGCGGCATCAACGATATCGGCATCCTGACCGCGCCGGACGGCTCCGCCTACGCCATGGCGATCATGACCGTGCCGAACAAGTCCGATGGCGCATCCCAGGACCTGATGCAGGCGGTGGCGCGCGCGGTTATCGCCGAGCATGAAGCACGACGCGGCGGCTGAAGACTTGGTGCCCAAGGACGAAGGAGGTCCTGCGGCTAATCTAGCCCGCATCCCTCGCACCGACATCTCGTCGGGTCGCCCGCAATTCGTCGGAAATTCGATCGGCCGTACGTAGCGCCAGGGCCAGGATCGTCAGGGTGGGGTTGGCCCAGCCGCCGGTCGGAAACAGGGAGCTGCCGGCAATATGCAAGTTGGGCAGGCCGTGAACCCTTCCCCAGCCGTCGGTAACGCCGCGCCGCGGATCGGCGGCCATGCGCGTTGTGCCCATATGGTGGAAGCCGCCGATCGGGTGAGCGCTGACCAGCTCGTCAACCACCCACTGCTTGGCCGGATCACCCAGCCAGTCTGCCTGCTCCACGGAGCCAAGCCTCAAGCGGCGTGATTCGCGGCCCAATGCCGAAACAAGGCCCGATACGCTATCAACATCGATTGCAGACAAGCGCCAATCAAGCGCAACGCGCGGCATTCCGAGGGCATCCCTTTCGCCGGTCAGCCTGACCCTGCTGTCGGCATTGGGCGCCTGCTCGGCGCGGATCACAAGCGCCAGATCCAGCCCGTTCATGCGCTTCATCAGCCACGGATGGAGCGGGCCGGTAAGGCCCGTGTAGCTGCGCACCATCTGCTTGGTCGCCTTCCACAGCGAGCGTCCGGTCCGGGTTGGCGCGGTGCGGTGCTTGACGTGAAGATAAGCGCGCTTCGCGAGCGAATAGCTGCCTCCGGCGGGTTGGCGCACGGCGACGGTCACCGCACTGTTGAGCAGCCCTTCCCGGCGTTGCAGCGACTCTGCCGGCGTGATGGTGGGCGAAACTTCGATGCCGTTGACCCGCCGCTTGGCGAAAGCCGACAGCCACTTCCATTCCGCCTTGCCGAGGATGCGGCCGCCGCGGGCGTGCGGATGTTCCATGAAATAGCGGCCGACCAGGTCGTAGGCGTTGCCAACTCCGTGTTGGACCACCGAGTTGGATGCCAGCAGGACGCGAGGATTTTCGATCCCTCCTGCGGCCAGCAGATAATGGCGCGCACGCACATCGATCTTGCGACCGGAGGGCGTGCGGACGTCAAGCCGCTCAACCGAGCCCTTGTCATCGGCAAGCATTATCTCGCGCACCGTTGCATTGATCATGATCGTGCAGCGGGAAGCTTCGACGAGATCGTCGGCGCGATCGATGGTGAACCGGTCGAACATCGGATCGAAGCTCCACCAACGAACCGCCAGTTCGTCGCTGGACAGGCGCTGTAGCAGTGGCGGACTTGGCAGCCGCGCGGCATCCACGCCTTCCACGCCCAGCAGGGCGCGCGCTTCGCCAAGATATGAGCGAATATCGTCGGGGCCGATGGGCCAGCCGCTGTGCGGCACCCATTCGCGGCGTTCGAAGTCGATGGCGTCATATTCCGCGCAGCGCCCGCCCCAGATGGCGGTCGTGCCGCCGAAGAACCTCAGCCTGCTATGTTCAAGCGGGTGATAATCCTGCCCAATGATCTCGCCGCGATTGAGGTCCGCCGCGGCCTCGTCATGGTCGAGTCCGCCGCTTTCGATCAGGACAACGCGGTGACCCTGCGACAACAGCCGCCGTGCGGCAGCCTGTCCTGCCGCGCCCGAGCCGATAATGGCCACGTCAGCCGTAACCGCTTCGGGCGCCTCAAGCGCGCAATCGATCCGCATTCAACCCCCTGTTCGCCATGACAGCGGCACCGACCTACAGGGTGTCGCCTCCGATTGTCAGCCTTGTCGGCCTCCGATGTCATTTTCATAGCCGGATCGGGGCGCAGCAATCCGGAAAATGCGGGATGCCACCTAGCTGATAGCGTGAGGGCTCGTTCCCTGTTTCAGCGACACCGGCACACGCAAATAGCGAACCCCATGTTCGTCCGCCGGAGGGAAACGGCCGGCACGCATGTTGACCTGGACCGATGGAATCAACAGCCGCGGCGTTGCCAACCCCCTGTCGCGCTCGGTCCGCATGGCGACAAACTCATCTTCGGAGATTCCGTCGCGGACATGTTTGTTGGTGCGCCGCTCTTCATCGACGGTCGTTTCCCACGCAAACGTGTCGCGGCCCGGCGCCTTATAGTCGTGGCACATGAACAGCCGCGTATTCGGCGGCAGCGACAGGATCCGGTGGATCGAACGGTAAAGCTGCCGCGCGTTGCCACCGGGAAAATCCGTCCGGGCCGTGCCATAGTCGGGCATGAACATGGTGTCGCCGACGAATACCGCATCGCCGATCCGGTAGCTGACGCAGGCAGGCGTGTGACCGGGTGTATACATGACCTCGATGGTCTGGCCGCCAACCTGCAACGTTTCTCCATCCGCCAGCAACTTGTCAAAATCGCCGCCGTCCGCCTTCACATCCTCCGCGCCGAAGATCGGCCTGAAGATGGTCTGCACTTCGCGGACATGCTCCCCGATGGCCACCTTCGCCCCGGTCCTGGCCTTGATCAGCGGAGCGCCCGACAAGTGATCGGCATGGACATGGGTTTCGAGCACCCACTCGATCGCGACCCCTTCTTCCTCCGCTGCCTCGAGCAGCTCGCTCACTGAGTTGTCGTCGACGGTCCCGCTGGCCGGGTCGAAGTCCAGCACGGGATCGATCGCCACGCCGACAAGGGAATCCGGGTCCCACACAAGATAGCTGACCGTGTTGGTCGGCTCGTCGAAAAAGGCGCGAATGGCAGGCTCGGTCATCAATTCCCTCCGGACCGCTATTGACTTTGAATTAGCTATATCTAATTTAGTGTCCTCTAATATGCAAGCGACCGTCAACCAGATCGAGCAATTGGCCCAACAATCGGCGCAGGCCGCAAGTCTGTTGCGTGCATTGGCCAATGAGCAGCGCCTGCTCATTCTATGCCACTTGTCCGCGGCGGGCGAACTGAGTGTTTCCGCGCTGGGCAAGCGAATGGAACTAAGCCAGTCGGCGCTGTCCCAGCACCTTGCCCGCCTGCGCGAGGACGGCGTAGTTGCCTTCCGCCGGGAGGCGCAAACGCTGTTCTATCACATTGCGGATGAAAAGGCCGCGCGCCTGCTTGGCCTGCTGCACGATCTTTACTGCCCCGAACTTTGAGGAATGATGATCCATGACAATCAGGACGATACCACCAATCGAAGCGCATCGACTGATCGATTCCGGCGCCTCGCTGATCGACATCCGGGCGCCCGACGAACATGCCCGCGAACGCATTGCCGGGGCGCTTAATGTACCGTTGGACGAGCTGTCGCCGGCATCGACGCCGGGCGATGTGCTGATCTTTCACTGCCGCTCCGGGATGCGCACGGGACAGGCCGTGAGCAAGATCGCCGAGGCCGCTGGAGCCCGCGACTGCTACATCTTGGAAGGCGGAATTTCCGCATGGGGCAATGCCGGACTTCCGATCGAGAAGGTTCTCGGCGCGCCGATCGAGATGCAGCGGCAGGTGATGATCGCCGCCGGCACGTTGGTGCTGATCGGCACCATCCTGTCGCTACTGATGTCGCCGGCGTGGATCGCCCTGGCCATTTTAGTCGGCGCTGGAATGACGTTTGCCGGGTTCAGCGGCTTTTGCGGCATGGCCCGCCTGCTGGCACTGATGCCTTGGAACCGAACGCCCGCGAATGGCTGAGCTACAGCTAGTCATCGCGGCGCTGGGCGGCGGCATCGTCGGCTTCAGCCTGGCGCTGGTCGGTGGTGGCGGATCGATACTGGCAGTGCCGATCCTGGTCTACGCCGTCGGGGTCCGCGACCCGCACGTCGCAATCGGGACCAGTGCCGTCGGCGTCGCCGCCAACGCCCTGATCGGACTGGCCGGCAAGGCCCGGGCCGGCGCCGTCAAGTGGAAATGCGGCCTTACGTTTGCAGCCGCCGGGATCGCCGGGGCGGCGCTGGGATCGATCGCGGGCAAGTCATTCGACGGCCAAGCGCTGCTGGCACTGTTCGCGCTGCTGATGATCGTCGTTGGCGTGCTGATGCTCCGCCGCGGCGAGCAGCATGGCGACCCGCATGTCCAATTGGGGCGCCACAATGCGCCCAAGCTGTTGGCATCGGGCTTCGGCACGGGCCTGCTGTCAGGATTCTTCGGCATCGGCGGAGGATTCCTGATCGTTCCGGCGCTGATCGCGGCGACCAGCATGCCCATATTCAATGCGATGGCGACCAGCCTCGCCGCGGTCGCCAGTTTCGGTATCACGACTGCAGCAAGCTATTCTTTGTCCGGTCTGGTCGCCTGGCCGATTGCCGGCGCATTCATTGGCGGTGGATTGGCGGGCGCGATCGCGGGCGGGCGTCTGGCAACGCATCTGTCGACCAAGCGCGGCGCGCTGACCAAGGTCTTTGCTGCACTGATCTTCGCGGTGGCAGGCTATATGCTGTGGCAATCGCTGCCACGCCTCGCTTGATCACTCCGTCGGCGGGCCACTTGGTGCGCCGATCGACCAGACATGGCCGAAGGGATCGCGAACCTGGCCGTAGCGATCGCCCCAGAACTGGTCAGCCAGTTCCATTACCACGCTGGCGCCGGCATCCACCGCACGGTTCCACCAGGCATCGGGGTCGCTGACCTGCAGGTGCAGCATCACCCCGGCGGGATCGGGCAGCTCCTGGCCACCATGATGCTCGGCGAAATGGTCGTGGAGCATCAGCGAGTGGCCGTTGACCTTCAGATGCGCATGCATCAGCCGGCCGTCGTCCGCTTCATGGCGCATCAGCTCTTCGGCGCCGAATGCGCGCCGGTAGAAGTCGATCGCGTTCCTGGCCTGGCCGGCGCCGATCGCGAGGTGAGGGGTCAAGCCGCTGGTCGGTTCCTGGAGATCAAGGCTTTCCATCCGAATCTCCTCTGCTGAGTCGCGCTGCGGCTCATGGTTAGCACAGCGGGCAGCCAAGCGTATGCCTTCCCGCTCCCGCCATGTTAGGCTGGCGGCATGAGCATGACGCTGATCCTGTGGAAGGCGCCGGTGGTAAAGGACGCCGACGAGGCCAAGACGCTGATCGCCGACTGGTACGAATCCGAGGACGACAGTGCCTTCGAGCCGAGCGCGGACATTGCCAGGGTGGCCGACGAATTGCGCCGCCGCTGGCCCTACCGGCTGCTCTCCAACGAAGAGACGGTAGCGCGCATGCCCGACGAGGAGCGCCGGCGATATTCGCCGGAAGCGCTCGAGGAAATCCGGGGCTTTGACGAACCCGAAGGCTCGCCCTGGGCCGACCTGCCCTTCTGGCAGAGCGATCGGCTGCTGGCGCTGGATATCCGGTGGAGCGCGGACGACGAAGTGGTCGCCGCAATCTATGCGCTGGCGAGGAAGTGCGAGCTGGTACTGTACGACCCGCAGGGCCCGGACCTGTTCCTGCCAACCGATCC
>DASTOV010000131.1:0-4369 GCA_035720125.1 Sphingomicrobium sp.
AGGAAGGCGATCACGGACAAAGGAGTCGTGGATCAGTCTTCGACCACCGCCGTCGCTTCGATTTCGATCAACGCGGCGCTGTTCACCAACCCCTTGACCTCGACAAGGGCTATGGCTGGATAGTGTGAGCCCATGATCGACTTCCAGACTGGGGCAATGTCGTCGCGCCGGGAAATATAGTCCACGCGGTCGATGACGTAGATGGTCATGCGCACGATCTGTTCGGGACCAGCTCCGTCTTCGGCAAGGATGGTAAGGATGTTCTGCAGCGCCATGCCAAACTGATCTTCGAGCCTGTGCGAAGTGACGATCTCGTTCTCGTTGCAACCGATGATTCCGGCCGTGAAGATCATGCGGCCCCTGGCTGAAATGCCATTGGCGTAGCCCTTGGGTCGCGGCCATCCGGCGGGTTGAAGAATCTTCATGACTTGTGCTCCTTCAACATATCGCGGGCGATGATCATCCGCTGCACCTCGCTTGCGCCCTCGTAGATGCGCAGTGCCCTTATCTCGCGGTACAGTTCCTCGACCTTGGCGCCTTTGGTAACTCCGAGCCCACCGTGCATCTGCACGGCCGCGTCGATCACCTTCTGCGCTTCGTCGGTGGCGTGGAGCTTGGCCATGGCCGCGGCACGGCGGTTGTCAGCTATTCCATGGTCCTGCTCCCAGGCGGCGCGGGCGACCAGCAGTTCGGATGCGTCGACCGCCAATTTCATCCCAGCGAGCCTGTCCCAAGTCACCGGATTGTCTGCCAACACGCCATCACCGAGCCTGCGGGTCGTCGCGAATTGAAGCGCCTCGTCGAGCGCGCGGCGGGCGAAGCCAAGCGCGGCTGCACCGACCGTGACGCGAAACAGGTTCAACGTCTGCATCGCGACCGTGAAGCCTTCGCCTTCGTTGCCCAGCAGATCGGCTTTGACGCCATCGAATGTGAGCCTGGCCAGCGGGTGCGGCGCGATGACTGCGATCCGCTCGGCGATCGAAAGGCCGGGATCGTCGCCGCGGACAATGAAGGCAGAGATGCCGCGCGCGCCGTCCTCTGGGGAGCCGGTGCGGGCAAATACGGTCAGCACATTGGCGATCGTGCCGTTCGAAATATAGCTCTTCTCGCCGGTGAGGACCCAGCCGTCGGCGGTCGTCTCGGCGCGCATGCCGATATTGGCGGCGTCGCTCCCGGTGTCGGGTTCCGTCAGTGCGTAGGCCGCGATCGCCTCGCCAGCCGCCACCTTCGGCAGCCACTCGGCCCGTTGTTCATCGCTTCCGAAAAGGCTGATCGCGCCCGAGCCCAGCCCCTGCATGGCGAAGGCGAAATCGGCGAGGCCCGAATGTCGCGCCAATATCGAACGGGCAATGGCGAGGCTGCGGACGTCGGGTCGTTGATCGCCACTGGCGACGCATAAATTGAGGAAACCGGCGCGACCCAATTTCTCCACCAATGCCCGGCAGGCCGCGTCGATATTATCGCCATGCTCTTGGCCGACGTTAGCCGCGCACCAAGCTTCGAGCTGTTTCGCAAGCTCGCCATGCCGCGGTTCGAAGAACGGCCAGTCGAGCCAGTCAGTCACCTTTGAACTCCGGCTTGCGCTTGTTGGCGAAGGCTTCGTAGGCGCGGCGGAAATCATTGGTCTGCATGCATTCGGCCTGGGCCTCGGCCTCCATGTCCAGCGCTTCCTCGATCGAGACATTCCATTCGGCGTCGAGCTGTCGCTTGGTCATCGCATGAGCCAGGGTCGGACCGCGCGCCAGGCCGCGCGCCAGTTCCTGCGCATCCACCAGCACGTCGTTGGTGAGCCGGTTCCAAAAGCCCCAGCGCTCGCCTTCCTGCGCGCCCATCGTCCGGCCGGTGAACAGCAGCTCCGCCGCCCTTCCATGGCCAATGATGCGTGGCAGGATGGCGCAGGCGCCCATGTCCGCGCCCGACAGGCCGACCCGCGTGAACAGGAAGGCGGTCTTGGCATCGGGTGTGGCCAGGCGAAGGTCACTGGCCATGGCCATGATCGCACCGGCCCCGGCGCAGACGCCCTCGACCGCGGCGATGATCGGTTGTGGGCAAGCGCGCATCGAACGGACGAGGTCTCCGGTCATGCGGGTGAAGCGCAACAGGTCGCTTTCGTCCATCTTGGTCAGTGGGCCGATGATCTCGTGCACGTCACCGCCGGAGCAGAAATTGCCGCCCGCGCCGGTCAGGACGACGCATTTCACCTCGGTGGTGTAGGCGAGCTCGTTGAACGTGTCGCGAAGCTCGGCATAGCTGTCGAAGGTCAGCGGATTCTTCCGCTCCGGCCGATTGAGCGTGATCGTCGCGACGCCGTCGGCAAAGTCCCACAGGAAATGGGTCGGTTCCAGGCTTGAAGGGCAAAGGGTCATGCGGTGGTTCCACCATCGATGGTCAGGCACGTGCCGTTGATCGAGCGGCTTTCAGGCCGGCACAGGAAGGCGATGGCCTCTGCAACCTCTTCCGACGTGATGAACCGGCCACTGGCGTTGCGCGAGGCGAGCGCGGCCCTGGCTTCTTCCTCGCTCCGTCCCGTCGTGCGCTGGATCCGTTCCGCGCTTTCATCGACCATCGGCGTGTCGACAAAGGAGGGGCACACTGCGTTGACGGTGAGGTTGGTCTTGACGAATTCCAGCGCAAGGCTGCGCATCAAGCCGACCGCACCATGCTTCGAAGCAGCATAGGGCGCAGCATAGGCGGCGCCCCGAAGACCGGCGACCGATGCGACGATGACCAGCCTTTTATCTTCGCCTGCAATCAGGTCGGGCAGCGCCAATTGCGCTCCGTCGAACAGGGCGGTCAGGTTAGTGGCGACGATCCGGTCCCAAGCCTCCCGTCTGGTCCGCTGGAAAGGTGCGCTATCGCCGATACCGGCGTTGAGGATGACATAATCGAACGGTCCATTGACCTGACGAGCCGCGGCGAATGCTGCCTCCATCGCAGCGCGATCGGTGATGTCGCAGGGGAACGCTCTTGCCCCAGCTTCCGCGGCGACCGCCTCCAATGGCTCCTTGCGTCGGCCGAGCAGCGATATTTTCGCGCCCGCCGCCGCCAGCATTTTCGCGGTGGCCGCGCCGATCCCGGTGCCGCCGCCGGTGATCAGCGCATGCCGTCCATTTGCCCAGTTCATGTCGCTCCCTCTCTTTCCCTGCTTGGCCCATGGCCGAAGAAGTGGCAAGCGACGCGCGGAGCCTGTCCGGCGGACAGGCAAGCACGGCGCTCACGCCACAACGGAGAAAGCCACATGAAGACCCGCGCCGCCGTCGCCTTCGAAGCCAAGCAGCCGCTAGAGATTGTCGAGCTCGACCTGGAAGGTCCCAGGGCCGGCGAAGTGCTGGTCGAAATCATGGCGACCGGCATCTGCCACACCGACGCCTATACGCTCGACGGCTTCGACAGCGAGGGTATCTTCCCCTCGATCCTCGGCCATGAAGGGGCAGGAATCGTTCGCGAAGTGGGTGCGGGCGTCACCTCGGTGAAGCCGGGCGACCATGTCATCCCGCTCTACACCCCGGAATGCCGCCAGTGTAAGTCCTGCCTTTCCGGCAAGACCAACCTTTGCACCGCGATCCGCGCCACGCAGGGCAAGGGGCTGATGCCCGACGGCACCAGCCGGTTCAGCTACAAGGGCCAGACCATCTACCATTATATGGGCTGCTCGACCTTTTCGAACTTCACGGTGCTGCCCGAGATCGCGGTGGCGAAGATCCGCGAGGACGCTCCGTTCAAGACGAGCTGCTATATCGGCTGCGGCGTCACCACGGGGGTTGGTGCGGTGGTCAAGACGGCCAAGGTGGAGCCCGGCGCCAATGTCGTGGTGTTCGGGCTCGGCGGTATCGGTCTCAACGTCATCCAGGGCGCGAAGCTGGTCGGCGCGAACCGGATCGTCGGCGTCGACATCAACCCGGCACGCGAGGAGTGGGGCAAGAAGTTCGGCATGACCGACTTCCTCAATACCAAGGGCATGTCGCGCGACGAGATCATCGCCAAGATCCGTGAGGACGCGCCGTTCAAGACCAGCTGCTACATCGGTTGCGGCGTCACCACCGGCGTTGGCGCGGTGGTCAAGACCGCCAAGGTCGAGCCGGGCGCCAACGTGGTCGTGTTCGGCCTGGGCGGCATCGGCCTCAACGTCATCCAGGGCGCGAAGATGGTCGGCGCGAACCGGATCGTCGGCGTCGACATCAACCCGGCGCGGAAACCGCTCGCGGAGAAGTTCGGCATGACGCACTTCGTCAACCCCAAGGAAGCCGGGGGCGACCTGGTGGCCCACCTCGTCAGCCTGACGAAGGGCGGTGCGGACTACAGCTTCGAGTGCATCGGCAACGTGGACGTGATGCGCCAGGCGCTCGAGTGCTGCCACAAGGGCTGGGGC
>DASTOV010000132.1:0-2834 GCA_035720125.1 Sphingomicrobium sp.
GCTCGGCGTCGCGGGCCCGGACTAACGGCGCGGCCTTACGATTGGCGTCGCGCAAGTCGCGTGCGCGAATATCGATCAGCACATCCTCAATATGTGCCGGCATGCCGCGCTCCAATAGCTCGCGCACACGCCGTTGGGCACGAACCTCGGGCGAGGCGGTGACGAACAGCTTTACCGTGGCATTTGGAGCAATCACGGTTCCGATGTCGCGGCCATCGAGCACCGCGCCCGACGCCTGGTTGGCAAAGCTGCGCTGGCGCTCGAGCAGCGCGGCGCGCACGCCCGGATAGGCAGAGATACGGCTGGCGATCGAGCCGACTGCCTCGCTCCTCAGCTCGTCATCGCTCGGGTCGATCTGGGCAATTCCGTCGCAGGCGCGCAGAGCCTCGAACTCGCTGGCCGGGTCGCCGCCGAAGCGGAACATGGTAAGCGCCACCGCGCGGTAGAGCATGCCCGTGTCCATGTGCGGCAGATCGAATTGACTTGCCAGTGCACGGGCGATGGTTCCCTTGCCGCTAGCCGCGGGGCCATCGACGGCGATCAAAATGGGGCGGCTGGCGGGGGACATGAAGCGGCGCTTTGACAGGCGCTTTGCGCTATGGCAAGGCGCCCGCCGATTAGCGGCCGGGCGATCCCCTGCCTGCCACCTTACATGGAGACATGACCCAATGGTCAAACCCGAATGGGGCACCAAGCGCAGCTGCCCCAAATGCTCGACCCGCTTCTACGACCTGACCAAGGAAGACCCGGTCACCTGCATCAGCTGCGGTTACGCCTGGCTTCCGGAGCCAGTGCTGAAGTCCAAGCAACCGCTGCCGTTCGAATCGGCGGCTCCTGAAAAGGTGGCCAAGCAGGACGACGACCTCGCAGCCGACGAGCTGGTGATCGACGAGGATGAAGAGCCAAGCGCCGACGAGGAAGTCGATCTTGCGACTGGCGACGAGGACCTTGGCGTATCGAAGGGCGACGAGGACGACGAGGTCTAGAAAAGCGCCCGACAGGGGAAATTTCCCGTTGGCAGACGGGAAAGCTTCCCCTAAAGGGCCCGTCCACCAGACCCCATCAAAGTAGTACTTTGATGGGTTCCCGAGACGGGGCCGTAGCTCAGCTGGGAGAGCGTCGCAATGGCATTGCGAAGGTCAGGGGTTCGATCCCCCTCGGCTCCACCATCCGCAAGGTAAAAGGCGCCATCCGGCGCCTTTTTTTGTTGCGAGTGGCCCCGGCGGCTAGCCCTTCAGCCGAGACAGCGTGGCTCCGCCTGGCGCGACGTGCGGCCTGCGGGCGTAAATGCCAAAATAGGCGATCACGCCATAGCAGGCGGCCGGCAGCAGCAAGGCAATACCGAGGCTGCCCGAAAGGTCGGCGAGCATACCGGTCAGCAGCGGCACGACCGCACCGCCGAAAATGGCGATATTGATGATGCCGGATCCGTCCGCCGCTTTCGGCCCCAACCCTTCACAAGCCAGGCTGAAGATGGTCGGAAACATGATCGAGTTCATCAGGCCAATGGCAAGCAGGCTATATCCGGACACGACGCCGTCAGTGTTGATGGAGATCAGGATCAGCATGATCGCGCCGGTTGCGACTCCTGCCAGGATCTTGCCCGGACTCATCAGCCGCAGGATCAGTGAACCGATGAATCGCCCGACCATCGCGCCGCCCCAATAGTACATGATCATGTTGCCGGCGCTTTGCTCGTCGAGTCCCATGACTCCCGACTGCATCAAATAATTGACGATCAGCGAGCCGATCGCGACTTCCGCGCCGACATATAGGAAGATGCACAGCGCCCCCATGCCGAAGCGCGGCTGCTTCAAGAGCGAGAAGCCGGCAAGCGGTGAGCTTTGCTCGTGATGCTCGTCCTTGAGCCGGTGCCGGAAAAGAAACACCGCCAGCGCGATGACGGCCAGCGCAACGGCGAGGCCGGTATAGGTATCGACGATCGCGCGCGTTTCGGCGGTACGATAGGCATCGAGCGCGGGGCCGGACAGCTGCGCTGCGCTGACCCCGGCTAGGCTTCCCAGGATCAGTGCCGATCCGACGCGCGGGAAGATGGTGGTGCCAAGGCTGTTGAAGGCCTGGGCGAAGGTGAGGCGGCTGTGGACTGTCTTTGCCGGGCCCAACAGGCTGATAAGCGGATTGGCAACGACCTGCACCACCACCACGCCGCTCGCCAGAATGAACAAGGCGAAGAGGAACAGGCCGTAAGTCGCCGTTTTGGACGCCGGGATGAACAGCAGGCAGCCGACCATCATGGTCAGCAGGCCGACCACCGCGCCGCGCATATACCCGATTTTCTTGACCAGCTGCGCGCCCGGGATGCCGATGACGAGATAGGCGGTGAAGAAGCAAAACTGCACCAGCATCGCCTGGGTGTAGTTGAGCGTGAACAATTCCTTCAGCTTGGGAATGATCACATCGTTCAATGAGGTGATCCCGCCGAAGATGAAGAACAGCGCCATCACGAAATAGCGCAGCTCGGGGGCGTCGACACCGCCGTCCGGCAATTCCAGCGGCGATGCATTGGCCTCGCCTTCGGTTGGTCGTGTTGCGATTACCATTGGACTCGTTCCCCTCCGCTCCGGCTTTCGGGCCGCATGGCACGGACTTCTCCATCCCGCGCCCGCAAATTCAACACCCGATAAGCCATGCATTCGAATTCACGGCCAAGCTGGCCGCCGGAGAATGGGCCGAATTTCAGAAAAACGGGCTTTGAACCGCAAATCGAGTAATTTGCGATACGCAGCGATACAGGCTCAGTGTCCTGCTACGGCGTCATTGGCAGCTTGTCGAAGTCCTCGGCGGAGGCGACAGTCCCCCGATCCTCGGCGAAA
>DASTOV010000133.1:0-12880 GCA_035720125.1 Sphingomicrobium sp.
CCCTGTATATCTGCGCGATCGCCTTTGTCGGCCTCAACCTTTTCCTGGCCCTGGCCCTGCTCAAATATCGCGCCCGGGAGGGGCACAAGGCTCATTACGATCCGGAAAACGTCAGGCTCGAAAAGCAGCTCACCTTGTGGACCGGGCTCGGCATCGCCGGGATGCTCGCGCCCGGGCTTATCGCCTGGAACGAATATGTCACGGTTCCCGCCGACGCGGCGGTGATCGAAGCGACCGGCCAGCAATGGCAATGGGGCTTCCGCTTCCCCGGCCCCGACGGCGTGCTGGGCACCGCCGCCGTCAGCCACATCTCGCCGGATAATTCGTTCGGCATCAATCCGGCCGACCCGCACGGCCGCGACGATATTCTGGTTGAAACCAACGAGCTGCACATGCCGGTCGGCAAGCCGGTCAAGATGGTGCTGCGTTCAAAGGACGTCTTGCACGATTTCTACGTGCCCGAGTTCCGCGCCAAGATGGACCTGGTGCCCGGCATCGTCACCTATTTCTGGATGACCCCGACCCGCACCGGCGAGTTCGACATCCTGTGTGCCGAGTTGTGCGGGGTCGGCCATCACCAGATGCGCGGGACGGTCGTCGTGGAGGAGCAGGAGGCGTTCGATGCGTGGCTGGCGGAGCAGGTGACCTTCGGCCAACTGCTGGCCCAGACCGAGGCCGCCCCCGCAACCCGGCTTGCCGAAGCCGATGCAAAACCAGTGATCGGAGTGCGCTGAATGGCGACCGTAACCCTAGCCGACGATCTTACGCATTTTTACCACCCCAAGACCTGGATCGGAAAATATGTCTGGAGCCAGGATCACAAGGTCATCGCGATCCAATATTCGCTGACGGCGATCGCGATCGGGCTGGTGGCCCTGGTGCTCTCCGTCCTGATGCGGCTTCAGCTGGGGTTCCCTGAAACGTTCAACTTCATCCAGCCGGAAAACTACCTCCAGTTCGTGACCATGCACGGCATGATCATGGTGGTCTATTTGCTGACTGCCCTGCTGCTCGGCGGGTTCGGAAACTATCTCATTCCGCTGATGGTCGGCGCGCGCGACATGGTGTTCCCCTATGTCAACATGCTGAGCTACTGGGTCTATCTGCTGGCGGTGCTGGTGCTGGTGGCGAGCTTCTTCGTGCCGGACGGACCGACCGGCGCAGGCTGGACGCTCTATCCGCCGCAGACCATTCTCGAAGGGACGCCCGGCAACCATTACGGCATCATCCTGATGCTGGTGTCGCTCGCCCTGTTCATCGTCGGCTTCACGATGGGCGGGCTCAACTATGTGGTGACCGTGCTCCAGGCGCGGACCAAGGGCATGACGCTGATGCGCATGCCCTGTTCCGTATGGGGCATCTTCGTCGCTGCGATCATGGCCCTGCTCGCCTTTCCGGCACTGTTCGTGGCCTGCATCATGATGCTGCTCGACCGCATCGCTGGGACCAGCTTCTTCATGCCGGCGATCATGTCGATGGGTCAGGACCTGGGATATGAGGGCGGCTCGCCAATCCTGTTCCAGCACCTGTTCTGGTTCTTCGGCCACCCCGAGGTCTACATCGTCGCCCTGCCTGCCTTCGGCATCGTTTCCGACCTGATCAGCGTCCACGCCCGCAAGAACCTGTTCGGCTACCGCATGATGGTCTGGGCGATCGTGATCATCGGCGCCTTGAGCTTCTTCGTGTGGGCGCATCACATGTACGTCAGCGGCATGAACCCCTATTTCGGCTTCTTCTTCGCCACCTCCACGCTGATCATCGCCATTCCAACCGCGATCAAGGTTTACAACTGGCTGCTGACTCTATGGCGCGGCAACATCCACCTGCGCGTGCCGATGCTGTTTTCGATCGCCTTCCTGTTCACCTTCATTCACGGCGGCCTCACCGGCCTGTTCCTGGGCAATGTCAGCGTCGACGTGCCGCTCAGCGACACCTTTTTCGTCGTCGGCCATTTCCACATGGTGATGGGGGTTTCGCCGATCATCGTGATCTTCGGGGCGATCCACCACTGGTACCCCAAGATCACCGGGCGGATGTACAATGAGGCCCTCGCCCAGGTTCATTTCTGGATCACCTTCCTGGGCGTCTACGCCATCTATCTGCCGATGCATTACCTCGGCTTCCTTGGCGTACCGCGGCGCTACTATGCCCTTGGCGAGACCCGCTTCATCCCGGAATCGGCTCATTTGGCGAACCAGGCGATCACGATCGCCGCCATCGTCGTGTTCGCCGCGCAGTTCATCTTTTTCTACAACATGATCTGGAGCTACTTCCGCGGCCCCAAGGCGGATCCCAATCCGTGGGGCGCGGCCTCGCTCGAATGGCAGACGCCCGACACGCCGCCAAAGCATGGCAATTGGGGCGACAAGCTGCCGCGCGTCTATCGCTGGGCCTATGATTATAGCGTGCCGGGCGCGGCTCGCGATTTCATTCCCCAGAATGAGCCGCCCGGCGAATCCGAAAGGCACCATCGGACATGAGCCTGTTCCGCCGCCTGACCGAAAAGAGCTGGGAGACTCCGGGCGGAGAGCCCGTCGACCCGGCCACTTACCGGCCGCCGGCGGCGCGTGTCGCAGTGATCGTCTATTTCGGCGTCATCATGGTGCTCTTCGGCCTGGTGACTTCCGCTTACGTCATGCGGATGGGCATGCCCGGCATGGGCCATGATGGGATGGGCGACTGGCGGCCGATGCCCGAGCCGCCGCTGCTGTGGATCAACAGCTTCGTACTGTTGCTGAGCAGCGTTGCCTGGGAAGTGGCGCGCGCCGGATTGCGCCAGGGACAGGCGGATATTCTGCGGCGCGCCTTGTACGGCGCGGGCGTGCTCGGCATCCTGTTCCTCGTCGGTCAGCTGCTGCTGTGGCGGGAATTCTCGCAGACCGGCTATTATGCTTCGGCCAACCCGGCCAATGCATTTTTCTACCTGATCACCGGCCTCCATGGCCTGCACATCGCCGGCGGCCTGTTCTTCTGGGCTCGCGCGGTACGGGGGATGCGCGCGGGCGCCGACGTCAAGCTGCCGGTCGAGTTGTGCGCGGTCTATTGGCATTTCCTGCTGTTGGTCTGGGCGCTGATGCTGGCGCTGCTGACTTCGACCTGAGCGAACGGGGGTAACAGGAACGATGGCGGACGCTACGCTGCGAGAGGAGGTCCTCCCAGGAACGGGAGCCCCGCACGTGCTGGGCGAATTCGGCGATGACTGGGCGGCCGACCAGGAGGTGTTCAAGGGGGTCCACTGGGGGAAGGCCATGATGTGGATCTTCCTCCTCAGTGACACCTTCATCTTTGGCTGCTTCCTCACCTCCTACATGACGATGCGCGCCTCGGTGACGGTGCCCTGGCCCAACCCGAGCGAAGTGTTCGCGCTCACCATTGCCGGACAGTCGATTCCGCTGATCCTGATCGCGATCATGACGTTCGTGCTGATCAGCTCCAGCGGCACGATGGCGCTGGCGGTCAATTACGGATACCGCCGCAACCGCAAGATGACCGCGGGGCTGATGGTCGCGACCGCGCTGCTCGGCGCCACCTTCGTCGGCATGCAGGCATTCGAATGGTCCAAGCTGATCGAAGAAGGCGTGCGACCGTGGGGCAATCCGATGGGCGCGGCGCAGTTCGGCGCCTCTTTCTTCATGATCACCGGCTTTCACGGCTTCCACGTTTCGGCAGGCGTGGTGATGCTGTTGATCCTCTCCGCGAAAGTGCTGAAGGGCGATTACGACCGCAAGGGCGATTACTCGGCGGTCGAGATCGGCGGCCTGTACTGGCACTTCGTCGATCTCGTCTGGGTGTTCATCTTTGCGTTCTTCTATTTGTGGTGAGGGTCCGTCCATGAATCACGCACCGGTCCACGACGTCAGCCACCAGGCCGCGCTGGCCACCGGCCATGAAGGCGGGCAGCAGCATCCGCTGCCCGTATATTTCAAGGTCTGGGGGCTGTTGTTCGTGCTCAGCGCCTTGTCCTACGCGGTCGATTATTTCCACGTCGAAGGCCTCCTCCGCTGGACGCTGATCCTCATCTTCATGATCCTCAAGGCCGGGCTGATCGTCGCCATCTTCATGCACATGGCCTGGGAGCGGCTGGCGCTGATCTACGCGATCCTGGTCCCGCCGCTGGCGCTCGGCACGCTTGTCTGGCTGATGTTGATCGAATCCGATTATACATTCTGGACCCGCATCCTCTTCTTCGACGCGGGGGCCTGAAGAATGGATCGGTGGGAATGGACCAAGGTTGGCACGGCGGTCACCCTTGCCGTCGGCGTCATCGTCGCCGGCAATTTCCTGGCTGGCCAGCTGATCGATGCGCGCTATCCGGAGAGTCAGGGCTACCCGATCGAAGGCGTGGCGCCGGTCGACCTCGGCGCGGTGCAGCGCAGCTGGCCTGCCGGCCTTAGCGACCCAGGCGATGCGGCCATGCTGCGCGGCTACATGGCCCATATCGACAAGGCGGTTGTGCCGGTGCCCGCCGGCGGGGTTGCCGCGACCGCGGCCGCGGCGCCGGTCGACCTCGGCACGCTCCTGGCGAGCGCCGATTTGGAGCGGGGCAAGGGCACGGCAAAGCTGTGCGTCTCCTGCCACACGCTTGATCGGGGCGGCGCCAACGGGATCGGGCCAAACCTGTGGGGTATCGTCGGCCGCGATATCGGCGGCTCGGGCGGCTACGCCTACTCGCCGGCGGTTGCTGGCCACCCCGGCACCTGGACCTATGAGGAATTGGACAGCTGGCTGGCCAGCCCGGCGCGGGCGATCCCCGCCAACAAGATGGCGTTCAACGGCCTCAGGAACCCGAAGGACCGCGCCAATCTCCTCGCCTATCTCGCTACCCTCGGGCCCGCGCGAGTGCCTTTCCCGGCGCCCAAACCGGTTGAGGCGGAACCGGAAGCCGCCAACACCGCTTCATAAGGGGGTAAAGCAGGGACACGGACATGGTGCTTATCGCGATTGGCGCGCTGCTGATCATTGGCGGAGTTGTACTGGCGGCGAATTCGACGCTCAAGCGGGGGCAGCTTAGCCAGGCGGAGCAGCCGATTTCACATGAGCCTCGTGACACGCTGGAGCCGATGGGGCGCGGACGACGCCTCAGCCTCAAGGCCGACCTTCCCGGACTCGCCGTGATCGCCATCGGCGTCATTCTTCTGTTCCTGGGTATTAGTTGAGAAGCCGAGCGCCGCAACGAAGCCGTAGCTGATCCCCGGGGCCGGCATTGGCCGCTCAGGGCACGGCTGTCATGGCGATCGCCAAAAGAACTGGCGCGCCCGGCAGGATTCGAACCTGCGACCTCATGCTTAGAAGGCACGTGCTCTATCCAGCTGAGCTACGGGCGCGCAATAGAGTGGGCTTATGTCCCGGCGCGAAGCGCCGCAAGGCCGAACGGCCGCCCACGCTCATTGCGCGGAAGCCAGGTCGGGCGGATGCCCGGCCCCCGGCGTCCGGGCGGCCTCAAGACTATGCGACCGCTTCCAGCAGCCCTTCGAACAGGCGTCTGCCGTCGGTACCGCCGTGGGCGGATTCGATCACGCGCTCGGGGTGCGGCATCATGCCGAGCACATTTCCCTGCGCGTTCAGGATGCCGGCGATATTGCGGGCCGAGCCGTTGACTTCACCCGTATAACGAAAGGCGATGCGGCCCTCGCCCTCGAGCCGGTCGAGCGTTTCGCCGTCGGCCTGGTAGTTTCCGTCATGGTGGGCGACCGGGACGCTGATCTCCTCTCCCGACTGATAGGCCGAGGTAAAGATCGACTGGCTGTTCTCGACCCTTAGGCCGACGCTGCGGCAGACGAAATGAAGACCGGCATTGCGCATCAGCGCGCCGGGCAGAAGTCCCGTCTCGGTCAGCACCTGGAAGCCGTTGCAGATGCCGAGCACCGGCACGCCCCTGCCGGCCGCATCGGCGACTGCCTTCATGATCGGCGAACGGGCGGCCATCGCGCCGGAACGGAGGTAGTCGCCATAGGAAAAGCCGCCGGGAATGGCGACGAGGCCGGTTCCCTCCGGCAATTCGCTCTCGCGGTGCCAGACCATCGCGGGTGCGCGGCCGGTCACCTGCTCGATGGCGACCGCGAGGTCGCGATCGCAATTGGATCCGGGGAAGACGAGGACCGCGCTCTTCATGCGTTCTCCAGTTTCTCGATCTTGAAATTCTCGATGACCGTATTGGCCAATAGCTTGCGGCACATCTCCGCGATCTCGTCGTCGCTGGTGCCGTCGGCCAGCTCGAGCTCGATGAGCTTGCCGGCGCGGACGCCCTGCACGCCGCCGAAGCCCAGCCCTTCGAGCGCATGGTGGATCGCCTTGCCCTGCGGGTCGAGCACACCGGGTTTCAGGGTGACGAACACGCGCGCTTTCATCGGCTTGGCCTTCCTTCGCTGGAGCTGGCGGCCCTATGCATTGGGCACGCCAAGTCGGCAAGCTTTACCAGATGTTTACCCTTTTTTGTCCTAATCCTGCACGCTGGAGTCGGCCGTCCAGCGAAGTGAGGAGTGAACGGATGATAGTCGGCATTGCGGCGATGATGTTCATCTGGCTGTTCGGCTGGGGGCAGGAATATTTCCACTGGTCCGATCCCGGCGGAAAGGTTCAGCTCGCCCTGTTCGCATCCTTCGTTCTTGGAATCGTCTGCGGCTACAAAACCAAGCAGTGACCCCGCCGTTGTACCGCGCTACGGGGGCGTGGTGAAAACGCTCCCTCCCTATGCCCAATTGCTGAAGCTGCGCACCGAAGAACATGGGGGCGTCCTGCGCTTCGTCATGCCGTTCCACGACGACGTCGTGGGCAGGCCGGGCTACCTCCATGGCGGAGCGATCGCCGGGTTGCTCGAATTCGCGGCCTTCACCGCGCTCAGGCGCGCGCTGGATGATGATGAGATTGCGATGAAGCCGATCACCGTGACGGTCGACTATATGCGTGGCGGGACGCCGCAGGACACCTTCGCGGAGGCGGTGATCGAACGGCTCGGCAAGCGCATGGCCAATGTCGAAGCCTTCGCCTGGCAAGGCCAGCCAGGCAAGCCGATCGCCTCGGCGCGGATCAATTTCCTGCTGGAGCGCTAGTAGCCAGAGAGCTCGGCAACGCGATTGGCATGATATCGCGGCGAGCCGAACAGCTCGCTGAGCACTGCCTCGCGCTTCATGAAAAGGCCGATGTCGTGCTCGTCGGTCATGCCGATGCCGCCGTGCATCTGGACACCTTCCTGTACCGCCAATGCCGACACGCGCCCCGCCTTGGCCTTGGCGACCGAAGCGAACAGTTCGGCCTGGGCATCGCCCGCATCGAGCAGCTGCGCGGCCTTCAGCGCCGCGGCGCGGGCGATCTCGATTTCCCCGTAGAGGTGCGCGGCGCGGTGCTGGAGTGCCTGGAACTCGCCGATCAGCTTCCCGAACTGCTTGCGCTGCTTCAAATATTCGAACGTCATGTCGCTCGCGCCGGCGGCAACTCCGACCAGCTCCGACGCGGCCCCGGCCCTGCCGGCGTTGAGCGCACGTGACAGCGGATGCCAGCCTCCGTCGACCTCGCCGACCACCGCGTCGGCATCGAGTGCCACATTCTCGAAGCTCAGCCGCGCGGCCTTGCTGCTGTCGGCCAGCGCGGCATTGTCGACCTCAAGCCCGCTTGCTCCCTTCTCGACGGCAAACAGGGTCATTCCTTCTGTGTCGCCCGGTGATCCGGCCGTCCTGGCGGCCACCAGGACCACGTCGGCGCTCCCACCCTGCACGACGAATTGCTTGGCGCCATTAAGGACGAAACCATTGCCTTGCCGCCTGGCCTCCAGCGCGACCTTCGCCGGGTCGTGGTGCCTGCCCTCGTCGATCGCCAGCGCGGCGATCGTCTCGCCGGCGAGGATCCCGGGAAACCAGCGTTCTGCCTGCGCCGAGCCTTCAAGCGCGCGGACGGCCGCGACCGCGGTCGTCAGGAAGGGGGATGGCGTCAGGTTCCTGCCGATTTCCTCCAGCACCAGGCCCGACTCGACCGCGCCGAGGCCGGCACCACCTTGCGCCTCCGGGATGAGGATGCCGGTCAGCCCCAGCTCGGCGAACTGCTTCCACAGGCCATGGCCGAAGCCGTCCTTGCATCCCTTGTCGCGCCAGTGGCGCAGCTGCGTCTTGATCGCCCCTTCGTCCGCCATGAACGGGCGAACCGTGTCCTGGAGAAGGCGCTGGTCTTCGGTCAGAATCATGTCAGGCTCCCGGCAGGCGGAGGATATGCTTGGCGACGATGCCGAGTTGAACCTCGCTGGTCCCGCCCTCGATCGAATTGCCCTTCGAACGCAGCCAGTCGCGGGCGGACTTGCCGCCCTTCGACCGTTCGCTCTCCCATTCCAGGGCGTCGCTGCCGCCCGCGGCCATGATCAGCTCGTTACGCCGCTTGTTGAGCTCGGTCCCGGCATATTTCATCATGCTCGGCAGGGCGGGATGCGCTTCGCCGGCCTTCAATTGGTCGATGAACCGCTCGCTCATCGCCGCGAAGGCCAGCGCATCGACGTCGAAGGCCGCGATCTCGGCGCGAAGCAGCGGCTCGTCGGGCTTGGCAACCGGGCCTAGCACCACGCCGGACGCACCCGTGCCGATGCCGCTGCCAAGTCCCATGCCGCTGATCATCTCGCGCTCATGACCCAAGAGGTATTTGGCGACGTCCCAGCCCTTGTTGACCTCGCCGACCAGCTGGTCCTTGGGCACCTCCACATCGTCGAAGAAGGTCTCGCAGAAGGGCGAATAGCCGGAAATCAGCAGGATCGGCTTGGTCGAAACGCCCGGGCTTTCCATGTCGAACAAGAGGAAGCTGATGCCGCCATGTTTGGACTCGCTTGACGTGCGGACCAGGCAGAAGATCCAGTCGGCCTGGTCGGCGTAGCTGGTCCACACCTTCTGCCCGTTGACGAGATAGTGATCGCCCTTGTCCTCGGCCTTGGTCTGCAGGCCGGCCAGGTCGCTGCCCGCGCCCGGTTCCGAATAGCCCTGGCACCAGCGGATTTCCCCGCGGGCGATCTCCGTCAGAAAGCGCTTCTTCTGATCCTCATTGCCATATTTGAGGAGGGCGGGTCCCAGCATCGAGATGCCGAAGCTGGTCAGCGGAGGGCGACAGCCGAGCGCGGCCATCTCTTCCTTCAGGATCTTGGCTTCAGCCGGCGACAGGCCGCCCCCGCCATAGTCCTTCGGCCAGTCAGGCACGGTCCAGCCGCGCGACGCCATGACGTCCAGCCATTGCTTCTGCGCGTCACTCTGGAACTCAAAGTGCCTACCGCCCCAGCATAGGTCCTTTTCGCTACGCATCGGTTGGCGCATCTCGGCCGGACAATTGGCTTCCAGCCAGGCGCGGGTTTCGGCGCGAAAAGCCTCCAGAACTGCCATCGAACTTGCCCTTCTTCGTCCAGAGTCCTAGCGCCTTTGTGGAACCGGAAAGCGCCCGCACGCAAGGGAGTGTTTGGGGATGGATTTTGACCTTACGGAACGGCAGGCTTTCTTCCGCGATCGGGTCCGCCAGTTCATCGACCAGCATGTGCGGCCGCGAGTCGCGGACTACAAGAAGGAAATCGACAGCGGCGATCGCTGGCAACCGCTGGAGCTGATCGAAGGGCTGAAGCCCAAGGCGCGCGACGCCGGCCTGTGGAACCTGTTCATGCCGCCCGGCGGCTCGCTCGCCCATGTCGACGAGAGTTTCGAGTTTGAGGGCGAACAACTCACCAACCTTGAATATGCGCTGTGCGCCGAGGAAATGGGCCGCATCCTCTGGTCGGCCGAGGTGTTCAACTGCTCGGCTCCCGACACCGGCAACATGGAAGTGCTGCACCGCTACGGCACGCGGGAGCAGAAGGAAAAATGGCTCGCGCCGCTGATGCGCGGGCAAATCCGATCTGCCTTCCTGATGACCGAGCCGGGCGTGGCCTCGTCCGATGCCACCAATATCGAATGCCGCATCGATCGGGACGGCGACGATTATGTCGTCAACGGCCGCAAATGGTGGTCGTCTGGCGCGGGCGATCCGCGCTGCAAGGTCGCGATCCTGATGGGCAAGACCGATACGGAGGCGCGCAAGCACCAGCAGCAATCGATGATCCTGGTGCCGATGGATGCGGCTGGCATTACCATCGAGCGTTTCCTGTCCGTGTACGGCTACGACGATGCCCCCCACGGCCATATGGAAATCGAATTGAAGGATGTCCGCGTGCCAGCGTCCAGCCTGCTTCTCGGCGAGGGGCGGGGCTTCGAGATCGCGCAAGGGCGCTTGGGGCCCGGCCGCATCCACCATTGCATGCGCACGATCGGTGCGGCCGAGGAAGCACTCGACCTGATGTGCCGCCGGCTTCAGTCACGTACGGCATTCGGCAAGCGCCTTTCCGAACATAGCGTCTGGGAACAGAGGGTGGCGGAGGCGCGCATCGAAATCGACTGCACGCGGCTGCTGTGCCTCAAGGCGGCGGACATGATGGACAAGGCGGGCAACAAGGCGGCCAAGGCCGAAATCGCGATGATCAAGGTCAAGGCGCCGCGCATGGCCCTGCAGGTGATCGACGACGCCATCCAGGCATTCGGCGGCGCGGGTGTCAGCCAGGATACGCCGCTTGCGGCGAGTTGGGCGGGGATCCGCACGTTGCGGCTCGCCGACGGGCCCGACGAGGTCCACAACCGTTCGATCGCCCTCATCGAGTATGCCAAGCATGCGGAGGCACTGGCATGACCATCCCCCGGCTGTTCGACCTGACCGGGAAGGTGGCGATTGTCACCGGCTCATCCCGAGGAATTGGCCTCGCCATCGCCGCCGCCATGGCCGAACATGGCGCCAGGGTCGTCATCTCCAGCCGCAAGCAGGATGCCTGCGACGAGGTCGCCCATGCGATCAACGCCCAGCATGGCGACCAGCGCGCCATCGCCGTCGCCGCAAACATTTCCAGCAAGGACGATCTGCAGCATTTGGTCGACGAGACGGGCAAGGCATTCGGCAAGGTCGATGTGCTGGTCTGCAACGCTGCCTCCAACCCCTATTACGGGCCGATGGCGGGGATCAGCGACGACCAGTTCAGGAAGATCCTCGACAATAATGTCATCGCCAACCACTGGCTGATTTCGATGGTCGCGCCAGAGATGCTGGAGCGGGGCGAAGGTTCGATCATCATCGTCTCGTCGATCGGCGGCCTCACCAGTTCGACCATGATCGGCGCCTACAACATCTCCAAGGCGGCGGATTTCCAGCTGGCGCGCAACCTCGCGGCCGAGTTCGGGCCCAGGGGGGTTCGCGTCAATTGCATCGCGCCCGGCCTGGTCAAGACCGACTTCGCCCGTGCGCTGTGGGAGGATCCGGAAACGCTTAAGGCGGTGACGCGCTCGACGCCGCTACGCAGGATCGGCGAGCCGCACGAGATAGCCGGGGCGGCGGTCTATCTCGCCTCGCCCGCGTCGACCTTCATGACCGGCCAGGCGATGATCGTCGACGGGGGCTCGACCATCGGGGTCGGGCTGTGACCCAGCGCCTCGCCGGCAAGATCGCGATCGTCACCGGCGCCGGATCCGGCATCGGCAAGGCGACGGTCGAGCTGTTCCGTCGCGAAGGCGCGGTCGTGGTTGGCGCGGACCTTCACGGCACCGATTTCGAATGCGACGCGGGCGATGAGGAGCAGGTCGAGGCTCTGGTCGCCCACACGGTCCGCGACCATGGCGGGCTCGACATCTTTTTCGCCAATGCCGGCATTTCCGGCGGGTTTGACGGCATCTTCGACCAGGATGCGGCCGACTGGGCCGAAATCCTCCGCGTCAACCTGATCGGTCCCTTCCTCGCGGTCAAATATGGAGCGCCGGCGATGAAGGCGCGCGGCAAGGGCTCGATCATCGCCACCGCCTCGGTCGCAGGGCTGCGTTCGGGCGCGGGCGGGCCGGCCTATTCGGCGTCCAAGGCCGGGGTCATCAACCTGGTGAAGGTCGCCGCGACCCAGATGGTCGGCGCCAATATCCGCGTCAACGCCATCTGCCCCGGCCTGATCGAAACCGGCATGACCGAATTCATCTTCGAGCGGGCCCGCGTAAAAGGCCAGCAGGACCAGATCGGCCATTTGAACCCCTTGAAGCGCGGCGGCGCGCCGATCGAGATCGCCCATGCCGCGCTGTTCCTCGCCTCCGACGAATCCAGCTATGTCAACGGGCAGGCGATCGTCGTAGATGGCGGGCTGTCGGCTTCCCACCCTTTCAATCACCAGAGCTACGGACGGACCACGACATGACCGATGTCATCGACAAACCCACCACCAGCCCGATCTCCACCACCCGCCACGGCGACGTGTTGATCGTCACGTCCAACAACCCGCCGGTGAATGCGCTTGGAGCTGCAGTCCGCCAGGGCCTTGTCGCGGCGATCGAGGAGGCCGAGGGCGATAATGCGATCAAGGCGGTCGTCATCCGCTGCGAAGGCCAGACCTTCTTCGCCGGCGCGGACATCACGGAATTCGGCAAGCCCCCGGTCATGCCCTGGCTGCCGACGGTGGTGGACACGATCGAAAATTGCTCGAAGCCGGTCGTCGCCGCTATCCACGGCACGGCGCTTGGCGGCGGGCTCGAAGTCGCGCTCGGCTGTCACTACCGGATAGCGGTCAAGGATGCGAAGCTCGGCGTGCCGGAAGTGAAGCTCGGCCTGCTTCCAGGTGCAGGCGGGACGCAGCGGCTGCCGCGCGTCGCGGGCGTCCAGAAGGCGCTGGAAATGTGCACCTCCGGCGCGATGGTCGCTGCCAAGGATGGCTATGATGTCGGCTTGGTCGACCGCATCGTCGAGGGCGAGCTCGTCCAGCATGCGGTGGCCTTTGCCGAGGAAGTGCGCGACATCCGCCCGCTGCCCAAGTCGAGCGAACGCGATGACAAGCTGGCCGAAGCGCGCGCCAACCCGGCAATTTTCGACGAATTCC
>DASTOV010000134.1:0-11654 GCA_035720125.1 Sphingomicrobium sp.
TGGGGCGAGGCCTTTGCCATGATCTCGGCGCGACCCGCCGAGGCGGTTGGTCTCGGCAATGAGATTGGCAGCCTTGCCGAAGGACGCCGCGGCGACCTGGTGATCTGGTCGGGCGATCCGCTGGAGCTTGACAGTGCGCCAGAGGCGGTGTGGATCGACGGGGTGCGCCAGCCGCTCGACAATCACCAGACCAAGCTGCGCGACCGCTATCGTTCGCTCGAGCGCGAGGCGCTTCCGGAGGCATATCGCAAATGACCGGAATTGGGATGCTGGCACTTGCTTCCGCAGTCTTCGTCGGCACCCATTTCCTCATGTCGCACCCGCTGCGCGCCCCGCTGATCGGCAGCATCGGCGAGCGGGGATTCGCCGGCCTCTATTCGCTCGTGGCATTGGCGACGTTTGGCTGGATGATCTGGGCCTATCCCGATGCAACCGCCGCAGCGCCGCAGCCGCTATGGGACGCGGGCCGATGGGGCTTTACCTTTGCCACCTTGCTGATGTGGCTGGGATCAGTCCTTTTCATCGGATCGCTCAGGCGCAATCCGGCCTTCCCGAGGCCCGGCAAGCCGATCGAGCGGATCGACGAGCCGCACGGCGTCTATGCGATCACCCGCCACCCGATGATGTGGGGCTTCACGCTTTGGGCAGCGGTCCATGTCATCGTCAATCCAACGCAGGCCAGCCTGATTCTCTGCTTGTCGATCGCCCTGCTGGCGATGGTCGGCGCGATGTTTCAGGACCAGAAGAAGGAACGGCTGCTGGGGTCAATCTGGCGCGAATGGACGGGCAAGACGAGCTTTGTCCCTTATGGCCGCGGCTTGAAGTCGGCTGACGGCTTTGCCCTGTTGTTCGGCACGCTGCTTTGGCTGGGCGCGACCTGGGCGCATGGCGCGCTCGGCGGCAGGCCGGCCGGCGTCTGGGCCTTCCTCGGCTGACCCGTTTCGCGCTAGACGCGTAGCAATGGGACGGAAACTCTTCGGAACGGACGGGATTCGCGGACGCACCAACCAGGCGCCGATGACCGCGGATGTTGCGATGCGTGTCGGACAGGCGGCCGGCACTTACTTCCTGCGCGGAGTCCACCGGCATCGGGTCGTGATCGGCAAGGACACGCGCCTTTCGGGTTACATGATGGAATCGGCAATGGTTGCCGGCTTCACCTCGGTCGGCATGGATGTAGTCCTGCTGGGCCCGATGCCGACGCCGGCGGTGGCCATGCTTACCCGCGACCTTCGGGCCGACCTGGGCGTGATGATCTCCGCCAGCCACAACCCGTTTGCCGACAATGGCATCAAGCTGTTCGGGCCGGACGGCTACAAGCTCAGCGACAAGGCGGAGTCGGAGATCGAGCGGTTGATGGAGCAGCCGGCGACATTGATCGATGCGCCGAAGATCGGCCGCGCGAAGCGGATCGACGATGCGCGCGGGCGCTACGTCCATTTCGCCAAGTCGACCTTTCCGCATCATCTGCGGCTCGATGGCCTCAAGGTCGTCGTCGATTGCGCCAATGGCGCCGCCTATCACGTCGCGCCGGACGCGCTGTGGGAATTGGGCGCGGACGTCATTCCGCTCGGCACGCAGCCGGACGGACTCAATATCAATGACGCCTGCGGGTCGACTGCGCCGGAACTGCTGCGCGAGACCGTTTCTGCGTCGGGGGCGGACCTTGGACTGGCGCTCGACGGTGACGCCGACCGGTTGATCGTGGTGGACGAGAAAGGCCAGCTGGTCGATGGCGACCAGCTGATGGCGCTGATCGCCCTGTCGCATCAACGGCGCGGGACACTGCGCGGAGATGGCATCGTCGCCACCGTCATGTCCAACCTCGGCCTAGAGCGGAAGCTGGTTGAGCAAGGCCTGGGCATGCATCGCACGGCAGTCGGTGATCGCTATGTGCTGGAAGCGATGCGCGACATGGGACGCAACATCGGCGGAGAGCAGTCGGGTCACATCATCCTTAGCGATCATGCGACGACCGGCGACGGGCTGGTCGCCGGTCTCCAGATCCTTGCGGCACTGGTCGAGAGTGGCAAGCCGGCGAGCGAACTTCTCCACGTGTTCGAGCCGGTGCCGCAGCTGCTCAGGAACGTCCGGTTCAATGGCGGCGCGCCACTCGAGGTCGATTCGGTCAAGGCAGTCATTGCCGGCGCCGAGAGCGAGCTTGGGACGCGCGGGAGGTTGGTGATCCGCAAATCCGGAACGGAGCCTTTGATCCGGGTGATGGCCGAGGGCGACGACCCGGATATGGTCGAGCGGCTGGTGACACGCATCTGCGAGGCGGTTGCGGCTGCTTAACGATTTGGCCCTAAGGACAAGGGTATGACGGCCAAGACCCCGCGCATCCTGATCATCGCCGGATCCGATTCCGGTGGCGGAGCGGGCATCCAGGCCGACATCAAGACCGTCACCATGCTCGGCGGCCATGCGATGACCGCCATTACCGCCGTGACTGCCCAGAACACGCAAGGGGTGACGGCCGTCCATACCGTGCCGACCGAAACCGTGTTGGCCCAGATCGACGCGGTGATCGAGGATATCGGGGTCGATGCGGTCAAGATCGGCATGATTGGTTCGCCCTTCACGGCGCTCCACATCGCTGCCCGGCTTGAGAAGCTGGAAGGCATTCCCATCGTATTCGACCCCGTCATGGTTGCGACCAGCGGGGCGAAGCTGGCCGACGACGCCACGGTCGCCGCTTTCGGCAAGTTGATGGATGTTGCCACCATCGCCACTCCCAACCTCCCGGAATTGCGCCGACTGACGGACCAAGAGGATGAAGTCGCGGCGGCGCTGGACCTGGTGTCGCGCCATCACTGCGCCGTGCTGATCAAGGGCGGGCATGAGGAAGGCGACGCGCTGGCCGACGCGCTCATCGAAGAAGATAATATGACCAGCTGGCAGGGCCAGCGGATCGACACCAGCTCGACGCATGGCACCGGCTGCACCTTGGCCAGCGGAATCGCCTTTTACCTGGGGGCGGGCCTTCCACTTGCACAGGCAGTGGAGCGGGCGCGACTGTTTGTCCGCATGGCGCTCCATGAAGCGCCGGGGCTGGGGCAGGGACATGGTCCGCTCGGTCAGCAGGCGGTGCGGCTCGATACCGGGCTCGGCATCCGCCTCAACCAGGTGACGGTGACCGGCAAGGACTACAAGAAAATGGTCGAATTCTACCGGAAGCTCGGCCTCAGGCAGATCGTCGACAGCCCCGAAAATAACTATGCGCGGTTCGAGGCTGGCGGAGCGACCTTTTCGGTGCAATGCGATCCGGAGGCGGAGATCGGCGAGACGGTCGCTGTCTATTTCGAATGCGACGACCTTGACGAGCGGGTCGAGCGCCTGGCCCGTGCCGGCATGCCGTTCGAACATGGCCCCAGGAACCAGCCATGGATGTGGCGCGAAGCAAGGCTGCGCGACCCATCGGGCAATACCATTTTCCTCTATCGCGCCGGCGAGGCCCGCCGCTTCCCTCCGTGGCGGATGGAAGAGTAGAAACCCGTCACCCCAGCGAAAGCTGGGGCCTCATTGAAATTAGTTGTGGATTACTCCCAACAAGATGCCAGCTTTCGCTGGCATGACGGCAATTGATTGCGGTAACCTTGACGGCCGTGAAGCGCCCCTGTTTCAAGCTCGAGCTCGATTATCCGCAACCGTTGGCCGGCGTTGACGAGGCGGGTTGCGCGCCGCTGGCTGGGCCGGTGGTCGCCGCGGCAGTCGTGCTGGATCGCGAGAAGTTCCCACGCGGGATCGATGACAGCAAGAAGCTCGACCTGGACACGCGCGAAGCCATCCATGCACGGCTGCTGAAAGTCGCCCGGATCGGCGTCGGCATGGCCTCGGTCGAGGAAATCGACCAGATCAACATTTACTGGGCGCGGATGCTGGCCATGACCCGCGCGGTCGAGGCGCTCGGCTTTGATCCCGCATGGGTCCTCGTCGACGGCAATGCGACCCCTCGCTGGCAGCGACCGTCCAAGGCGATCATCGCGGGCGATGCCAAGTGCCGGTCGATCGCAGCCGCTTCGATCGTCGCCAAGGTGACCCGTGACCGGCTGATGGCTGAATTTGCCGAAACCTATCCAGGCTATGGCTGGGAAACCAATCGCGGCTATCCGACCCCGGATCATATTCGCGCGATCGAAACGCTCGGCATCACTCCGCTGCATCGTCGCAGCTTTGGGCGTGTGAGGGAGCGGGCCGAGCAGCCGGTGCCGTTGCCGTTCCAATAATTTCCGCCAAGAGTCTTTCGAGTCACACCACTAGGGATTGAGTCCGAGTTACGTGTTGGGACTCAATATGTTGTGGCTGCACGTTCAGCGGATTCCCTTTGTTCTCATTAGCGGGATTCCTGGCGCGGTTACCCCTGCCTTGACCGCGAGTCCGGCCTGACTCATCGAAGTTGTCCACAGTTTCGGGGACGACCAACCATGAACATGATTGCTCCAGTAACGGAGAGCCTTGGACGTTCGCGCACTCGTGCCACGACGCGCAAAAGGGAGCTTCCGCTCGACACGATCCTGGAAGGCGATTGCATCGCTGAAATGGCAAAGCTGCCCGACAAGTCGGTCGACATGATCTTCGCCGACCCGCCCTACAATCTCCAACTGGGCGGCGACCTGTTCCGACCCGAAGGCGGCAAGGTGGATGCCTGCGACGACGAGTGGGACAAATTCGAGAGCCTCACCACCTATGACGATTTCACCCGCGAATGGCTGGCCGAGGCGCGGCGCATACTGAAGGACGACGGCACCATCTGGGTCATCGGCAGCTATCACAACATCTATCGCGTCGGCGCGCTGCTGCAGGATGCCGAATTCTGGATCCTGAACGACATTGTGTGGCGCAAGGCCAATCCGATGCCCAATTTTCGCGGCACCCGTTTCACCAACGCGCATGAGACACTGCTGTGGTGCGCCAAGGACGAGAAGTCGCGCTACACCTTCAATTATCGGGCAATGAAGGCGCTCAACGATGACTTGCAGATGCGGTCGGACTGGGTGCTGCCCATCTGTTCGGGGTCGGAGCGGGTAAAGACGCAAGCCGGGGACAAGGCGCATCCAACCCAGAAACCAGAGTCGTTACTCTACCGGATCCTGCTCGCCTGCACCAAGCCGGGCGACGTCGTGCTCGATCCCTTCTTCGGCACGGGCACGACCGGCGCGGTGGCTCGGCGGCTGGGCCGCAAATGGATCGGCATCGAGCGCGAACGCGCCTATGTGAAGGTTGCGCGGCAACGGATCGACGCGACCCTTCCGCTCGACGAGAGTGCGATGACGGTGATGGTGGACAAGCGCAGCCAGCCGCGCGTGGCCTTCGGCCTGCTGGTCGAGAGCGGAATGGTGCCGGCGGGAACGGTGCTGACGGATTCGAAGCGGCGCTGGTTGGCCAGCGTCAACGCCGATGGCTCGATCGCCTGCGACGGGCAGGCGGGGTCAATCCACAAGGTCGGCGCGACGCTGCAGGGCGCGCCGTCGTGCAACGGCTGGACATTCTGGCACGTCGAGCATGAGGGCCGGCTGCAGCCGATCGACGCCTTGCGGCAGACGCATCTGGCGGCGCTATAAGCCGTCCATGCGCACGCTCATCCGGCCGACCGGCTTCGTCGATTCCCCATTTGGCCATGACGGGAAGGTCGCAAGGCTAGCCGGCGGGATGAACTGGTTCGGACTAGTCGAGCTGATCAAGGTCGAAGGCAACCAGCGCGTTTCGGCCGAGATCGTGCCGGTCGAGGGGGTCGAGGCTAGGTTCGATGAGGCGATGGCAGCCGACTGGGCGCGGATCACGGCACCACGCGCGCCTCTGCAGTTGGGCGAACGAACAGTTCGCCTCGATCAACCGCAGGTGATGGGCATCATCAATGCAACGCCCGACAGCTTTTCCGACGGCGGAGCTTATGCGGACGCTAAGGCAGCCGCCGAGGCTGGCGCCGTCATGGCGTCGCAGGGCGCGGCCATCATCGACGTCGGCGGCGAATCCACGCGCCCTGGCGCGAGCATCGTTTGGGAAAATGACGAGATCGAGCGTGTCCTGCCGGTGGTCCGGCAACTGGCGGCGGGCGGAAATGCAGTGTCGATCGATACCCGTAAATCGGGCGTGATGAGCGCGGCGTTGGGGGCAGGGGCAGGACTGGTCAACGACGTCTCGGCGCTGACCTGGGACCCGGAGTCAGCCAGCGTTTTGGCGGCGGCAGCCGCGCCGGTCGTGCTGATGCATCACCAGGGAGATCCGACGACGATGCAGGATGCGCCGCGCTATGACGACGTGCTGGTCGAGGTCTATCTGTGGCTCGAGGAGCGGATCGCGTCAGCGGAAGCGGCGGGGATCGCCCGAGACAAGATATTGGTCGATCCGGGAATTGGCTTCGGGAAGACGGTCGCCCACAACCTGGAACTGCTGAACGGACTGGCACTGCTCCACGGCCTAGCTTGTCCGATCGTGCTCGGCGCCAGCCGCAAGCGGATGATCGGCGCGCTGTCCAGTGAAGCGCCCGCCGATCAGCGCCTTCCGGGCAGCATTGCCCTGGCACTGAAAGCAGTCGAGCAGGGCGCACAGCTTGTCCGTGTTCACGACGTGCCGGAGACGGTGCAGGCGCTGAAGGTCTGGCGCGGCCTCAGGGATGCGGCGCTGACCCCGCGGACGGGAACTCAGTAGACGCCGAACCGGGCAAGAAACCCGGTGACTTCTCCGCGTTCTTCCTCGGGGATGTCTTCGAAGCTCATCAGCTCGGCCTGGGAGCTGGTCGGTATCGCTTCGGGCGACCAGTCGATCCGGCCCGCTTCATGGAGGTCGGCCAGGTGCTGCTTGAGCCGCTCGCAATCCCAGCTGTCGTCGAACCCGTAACTGGCGGGGCGGAAGTCGCCCTCGGAAAAGCGGCGGCCGAGGAAGTCGGTCAGCCAGGAGACTTGCTGCGCGGCTTCGCCTTCCGGTTCGTCGTCTCCGAACGGGAACATCTCCTCGTTGGCCGCTGTCAGCCAGAAGATGTGGGCGGCAACCCCCGCATCGAGATCGGGTTGCTGCGCGAGGAAATGAAGCACGCGCAGGTCATGGTCCCAGTTCCAATACTGGCCAACGAAGTTGCGTGTCTCGGCTGAGCGTTGGGACAGCCAGCCGACCGCCTCCTCCCACGGCATCGGATCTGCGGCAGAAACAACCGGTTCGACCGCCGGAGCTGGCTCCATCTTGTCCACTTCCGACTCTGCCGCCACTGGTTCTACCGCTTCCGGTTCAAGCTCCTCTGGCTCCGGCGCCTCCGGCTCCGGCGCCGCCGGATCAAGCACTTGCGGCTCCGGCACTTCCGGCTCCGGCAATTCGGAATCGTCAGCCATCAGCGTTTCCGCTACAGGGTTGATGGCGGGGCTGAGCACCTCTGCTGCATCAATCTTGGCAGATTCTGACCGTTCCCTGGCTTCGGCCGCCCGCGCCAGCTCCGCATCGCGGAACTGGGTGGCGGAAAAGGTCCGGTTGCGCAGCGGCGCATCGCTCGAATGTGGCTCCGCATCGCCTCCGAACATGCCGCGAATTTTCCCGAGGAAGCTCATAGTATCTCCACTCTTTTCAGGCCGCAGTATCGATCCCAAGCTCACTGAGTTTGCGATAAAGCGTCGAGCGGCCGATCCCGAGCCGGCGAGCGACTTCCGTCATCCGGCCGCGGTAATGACCGATGGCCAGGCGGATGATGTCCGCCTCGATCTCCTCAAGGCTGCGCAGATGGCCGTCCGGACGATAGAGCGTCACGCCTGGCGCGCCTGCCATCGCCGCGTCGGCCGACATCTTGCCAATCTCGGGCGATGCGTCGCTCCGCCTGCCGGTAAAACGAGACTGGATCGCGATGTGCGGGAAGTCGTCGGCGGTCAGCGAGTTGCCCTCAGCCTGAAGCGCGGCTCGGAACAGCACGCCGGCAAGTTGCCGCACATTGCCCGGCCAGCCGTACCGCATCAGGACGGCGAGTGCGTCATTGCCGATCGACAAGGGGCGCATCCCCGGCTCTTCGGCGAAGCGCGTCAGGAAATGCCGGGCCAGCGTCGGAATATCGCCGCTCCGCTCGCGCAGGGGCGGCAACGTGACCGTGGTCGACGAGATTCGCTCCGCCAGCCCTGGCAAGAAATCATTCGGCAAGGGGCGGCTCGAAGTTGCGATCAGCCGGATATCGACCGAGTTGGATCCATTGCAGCCGACTGGTCGGACTTCGCCGGTGGCCAGCACGCGATCGAGCTTTTCCTGCGTTTCACGCGGCAAGGCGCCGACTTCGTCGAGCAGCAATGTGCCGCCGTCGGCCTCGACGATCCGGCCGATCCGCTCCGCGAAGGCGCCTGGGAATGCGCCAGGCACATGCCCGAACAACTCGCTGTCGATGATGTTGGCTGCGACCGCCTTGCAATCGACCTGCACGATCCGGCCCTTGGCGCGGAGACTGGCGTGATGGATGGCACGGGCAAAGGTTTCCTTGCCGGTTCCGGCTTCCCCGACGATCAGGATCGGCAGCCGGTTGCGGGCGGCCTTGGCGGCGATCGCCAGCGATGCGCGAAACACCGACGCGGACCCGACCAGCTGGTCCAGCATCAGCGGCGGCGCGATCTTTTCGGACAAGGGCGCCAGCTCCCCAGCCGCACGACGGCGATCAGCATGAGCCGCCAATGCTTCCATCAGCCGTTCGGGAGCCACCGGCTTTGCAAGGAAGTCGGACGCGCCGGCGCGCATTGCATCGACGGCCTGGGCGATCGACCCTGCTTCCGCCAGGGCAATGATCGGCAGGTTGGGCCGAAAGCTGCGCAGGGTCCCTATCAGCACGGGGCCATTGACGGGATCCCAGCTCGACAGGACCGCGGCGCGGACTTCGCGGCCGTGCGGGCCCTGCAAAATGGCTGCCGCCGTCTCCGCGCAGGCAGCTCCGACGGTGCTCCAACTCGCTCGCGAGGCGATGGCAGACAACTGCCGCCGCTCATTGGCATCGGCATCCAACAGGAGCAATGACCGCAGGACGACTTCTTCGCGCATGCGCCGCTTCTAGCGTAAAGGAGTAAAGCTCCTCTTAAGGGCGCGAAAAAGCCGCTTGGGCAGCGAGGGCGGGCTTGTTAAGACCGCCACCAAGCGAAGCACCAATGGGGATCATTCAATGGCCGACGACAAGGTCCATCCGACCGCCACCGAAATGGACTATCCTGCGCATCACCGGAACTATGCCGGGTTCATTGCCCTGCTGAAGTATGGAATCATCGTCACCGTGATCGTTACGGCGATCGTCCTTTATACGATCTCGAACTAGGGCCGCGGCTTGAAGATCGCGGTCCTGAAGGAAGGCCCCGGCGAAACCCGGGTTGCCGCCATTCCCGAGACGGTGAAAAAATTCGTCGGGCTTGGAGCGAGCGTCGCTGTCGAACAAGGGGCAGGAGCGTTTGCCTCGATCGCCGACGCCGACTTCGAAGCAGCAGGCGCCAGTGTCGGCTCAAGGGGCGACATCCTCAAGGACGCCGACGCCATCCTGTGCGTGATGGGACCCGAGGCCGATGGACTTGCCGGCGCAAGGCAAGGCGCCCGGTTGATCGGTGCGCTCGACCCCTTGCGTCGGGGAGATGCGATCGCGGCCTATGCCAGGGCCGGGCTGGAAGCGCTCGCAATGGAATGGATGCCGCGCATCACCCGTGCCCAGTCGATGGACATATTATCGTCGCAGTCGAATCTCGCCGGCTACAAGGCGGTCGTTGATGCCGGGTCCATCTATGGCCGAGCCTTCCCGATGATGATGACAGCCGCAGGGACGGTCAGCCCCGCCAAGACCTTCGTGATGGGGGTCGGAGTTGCGGGCCTGCAGGCGATCGCCACCGCGAAAAGGCTTGGCGCGCAGGTCAGTGCGACCGACGTCCGCTCGGCGACCAGAGAGCAGATCCAGTCGCTTGGGGCCAAGCCGATCTTTGTCGAGGGAGTTGTCGGGATCGAGGGCGAAGGGCAGGGCGGTTATGCGAGCGAGACCAGCGCGGAATATCAGGCCGCCCAGGCCGAGCTCGTGTCGGGCCATATCGCCAAGCAGGACATTGTAATTACCACGGCACTGATCCCTGGCCGGCCCGCGCCGCGGCTGATCAGTGACGCGCAGCTGGCAACGATGCGTGCGGGAAGCATCATCGTCGACCTGGCTGCAGAAGCCGGAGGAAATGTCGAAGGGTGCATTCCCGGCGAAACGGTCGTTCGCCACGGCGTGACGATCGTCGGTGCGGTGCAATTGGCGCGGACTCTCGCGGCGGACGCTTCGGCGCTCTTCGCTAGAAATCTCGCCAACTTCCTCACCGCGTTCTGGGACAAGGAAAAGGGTACCCTGGCGTTGCCCGACGAAGACGAGATTGTCGCCGGCATCCGGCTGACGAGTGGCGGGGCGGTTGTTCACGAGCGACTCAAGACGCCGCAGTAACAATTAACCATTTCGAGTCGGGGGTCGCCTCGCCGCGCCTGTGCCCGTGTTACCTGTTGTCGGGTGGAAGACCGCGGGCAAATGGGCCCTACAGATGTTTAAAGACGCCAAAAAGCGATCCGCGCCGAGCCGCAGATCGCTCAAACTTGGCTAAAAACCGGCGTTTTAGGCCGGAATTCGTTCAGCCGCTGCCGCCGGCGCCGCTCCAGCCATGGCCGAACAGCCAGCTCCAGAGGCCACGGGTAGCACTCGCTTTCTTGTACTTCATGATCGTCCCCTGTCGTCATACGGCGACTCACGTCGCTGACAGGGACATTAACCTTAATCGATATGGTTAGCAACGAATTAACCAAATTTCCGGCGCAATGCTGAAAGCAGGCAAAGTAATTCGAGAGTCAACCGAAGGGGTTAGTCGAAATCGACTGACGGTTTGCCATCACCTGGCGTCTGTTCGACAGGTCGAGTTGTCGAACCCTTGGCTTCTTACGCGGCCTGCCTCTTTCGCTCGCCTATCAGGCGCTTCATCAGATCATTCAGGCTGCCCGGCCGGCCAATGATAAATCCTTGTGCGACCTCACATTTCATGGCGACCAGCATGTCGAGGATCTCGCGGCTCTCTACGCCTTCGGCAACCACGGTTCGTCCCAGCGAATGGGCAAGGGCGATAGTTGACTGGACCATGACCAGGTCGCTGCGATGTTCGCGCATCGACTTGACGAAACTCTGGTCGACCTTGATTTCGCTGGCTGGGACTTTCTTCAAATAGTCGAGCGTCGACAGGCCAGTGCCATAGTCGTCGATCGAGATGCGCACGCCGAGGTCCTTCAAGTCGAACAGCGGACCGATATCCGACCCGGTGGCAAGGGCGGCGGTTTCGGTTAGCTCCAGAGTCAGCCTGGCGGGCTCCAGCCCATGCAGGTCGAGAAGGGCGCGAACGCGCGACGGGAGGGATTTGTCCCCCAGCATCCGGGCCGACAGGTTCACCGCCATGTCAAACGGCCCATGCTCCCGGTTGATGCGCGCGGCTGCCTCGATCGCTTTTTCGAGCACGAACAGGGTCAGCTTCTCGATCCGGTCGTTCTGCTCGGCCGCGGCGACAAACTCGCCCGGACTGATCGGACCCTTTTCCGGATGGGTCCAGCGGGCCAGCGCCTCGGCACCGCGAATGCGATGAGTCCTGAGATCCATTTGCGGCTGGAAGGCAACCCAGACCTGGCCATTGTCGATGGCGTCGTCGAGCTGGCTGAGCAGCGAC
>DASTOV010000135.1:0-5871 GCA_035720125.1 Sphingomicrobium sp.
AAGCGGCGGGCGCTTTCTTTTGAGGATCGAGGATCTCGACGCCGGGCGATGTCGGCTGGAGTTTGTCGAAGGCATATTTGAGGATCTGACCTGGCTGGGTGCCGACCATGACGGGGACGCCATCATCCAATCACAGCGCACTGCCGTCTATGCCAAGGCGCTCGAAAGATTGAGGTCGCAATGCCTCGTCTACGCCTGCTTCTGTACGAGGGCCGAGATCGCCCAGTCGCTGACCGCCCCGCATGGGGATGCCGGCATCCTCTACCCCGGCACCTGCCGCCCCTTGCCCGACGATCCGGGACGGCGCGCCACGACTCCGCATTGCTGGCGGCTGAATGCCGAGAAGGCACTGGAGCTGGCAGGACTGCCCGCCTGGACCGAGGAGGACGGTACGCGCTTCCAGAGCAAACAAGTGGATTTCGGCGACGCGATTCTTGCCCGCAAGGATGCGCCTTCCTCTTATCATCTCGCCTGCGTTGTCGACGATGCCGCGTCCGGCGTGACGCTGGTCGTTCGCGGCGAGGACTTGCGGCCGTCAACCCCGACCCAACGCCTGCTACAAATTCTGCTGGACTTGCCGGAACCCCAATATCTGCACCATCCTCTTATCGCCCATGAAGATGGCCGGCGGCTGGCGAAGCGCGACAGGGCGCCGACGCTCGAAGCGCTGCGGGAGGGTGGAGCAGACGGCAGAAAGCTTGCTGCAGACATCCTCGAAGACCGGCTACCCCTAGGATTCCGCCTGTCGGCGGCCTAGATAGCCCGGCATGAGCTGGCTTCTCTCCATCTTGCTGCTGGCGGCCCTGGCCGCCGTCCTTTATGTGCTGGTCCGCGGCGTGATCGCGATGGCCCAGGGCAAGGACGCATCGGGCGAGATCCAGCAAGGCTATATGCAAAAGCGGGTGCTCTATCAGGGCATTGCGATCGTCATCGTTGTCCTGATCCTTGCCCTGGCCGGCGGACGGAGCTGAAGCTGGTCAAAATCAACAAAATCTATACGCGCACGGGCGACCGCGGCTCGGCCGGGCTGGTCGACGGCAGCCGTATCTCCAAATCCTCGGCGCGGATGACCGCCATCGGGGAGGTCGACGAGGCTAACAGCGCCATCGGCGTGGCAATTGCCGCACTCGATCAGGGCGAGCTGGCGGACCGCCTCCGCGCGATCCAGAACGAGCTGTTCGACCTCGGCGCCGATCTCGCCACTCCCTTCGGCACGGATATCGAGGCGCATGCGCTGCGCATCGTCGCGCGGCAGGCCGCTCGGCTGGAGGAAGAGATTGACGCGATGAATGCGTCGCTGGAACCGCTCACCAGCTTCATCCTGCCCGGCGGATCGGAGGCGGTGGCGCTCCTCCACCAGGCGCGCTGCATCGTCCGCAGGGCTGAGCGGGCCGCCGTCGCTCTCAACGAGGAAACGCCCATCAACGTCGATGCGCTGGCTTATTTGAATCGCCTGTCGGACCATCTTTTCGTCGCGGCCCGACATGTCGCGGCCGGACAGGACGGCGACGTGTTGTGGCGGCCCGGGGCAACGCGCGCCATATAATTGGAACAGAACAATTGTAGAACAGTTATTGTTTGCCTATTAGGTGATGGATGGCCCGTTCTGATGAAGAAAAGGCTGGAAGTCTCGGCGATCGCCTCGCCGCGACAAGGAAGCTGACGCTGGACCTCGCCGCGTCGCTTTCCGACGCCGATGCAACCATCCAGCCGCACCCCGACGCCTCGCCTGCCAAATGGCACCTCGCGCACACCACATGGTTCTTCGAAACCTTCATCCTGCGCGACCATGTGTCCGGCTATCGCTTGCATGACGAGCGCTGGCCCTTCCTGTTCAACAGCTATTATGAAGCTGAGGGCGAGCGACACGCACGGCCTCGCCGAGGCATGCTCAGCCGCCCGAGCCTCGATGACGTTCGAGCCTGGCGCTTTGCCGTCGATGCGGCGCTGCATTCGGCCCTGCCCGCACTTCCCCCACCGGCATTGAAGCTGGTCGAACTCGGCATTCATCACGAACAGCAGCATCAGGAGCTGTTCCTGACCGATATACTTGCCTCATTTGCCGAAAATCCGCTCGAGCCGGCCTATGGTTCACTCGATCCCGCGCCCTGCCACGCGGTCGAACCGCTGGCCTGGATCGACGGTTGGGAGGGCGAGATTGAGATTGGGGCGCCGGCCAAGGAGTTCGCCTTTGACTGCGAGCGCCCGCGCCATCGGACATTGCTTCACCCGCACCGCATCGCCAATCGCTGCGTCTCCAACGGCGAATGGATGCGATTCATTGCCGATGGGGGTTATCGCAGCCCGGCGCTATGGCTCAGCGATGGCTGGGACTGGGTTCAGCGCGAACAAATCGGGCGGCCGCTCTACTGGCATGACGACGGCACTCATTTTACCTTGGCGGGCCGGCGTGAAATCGATCGTGCCGCACCGGTATCCCACCTCAGCTACTATGAGGCGGATGCCTTCGCCCGCTGGGCCGGGGCGCGGCTTCCGACCGAGGCGGAATGGGAAGCCGCCTTTGCTTCGGCGGATCCGATGCTGGGCAACCAGCTTGATCAGGCCAAGCCCGTACTGCCGAAACCGGGCGGCGGGCCGTACGGAGACGTCTGGGAATGGACGGCCTCAGCCTACCTTCCCTATCCCGGCTTCAAGCCCGAGGCGGGTACGGTGGGCGAGTATAACGGCAAGTTCATGAGCGGTCAGATGGTTCTGAAGGGCGCCAGCTGCGCCACCCCGCGCGGGCATAGCCGTGCCGGTTACCGCAACTTCTTCCCGCCGACTGCTCGCTGGCAATTCACGGGAGTGCGCCTTGCTCAAGATGCTTGAGATAGTCGACCCGGCGTTCCGCGCCGATGTCATAAGCGGCCTTTCGGAGCCGATCCCGGCGATCCCGGCACGGTGGCTTTACGACCGCCGCGGTTCGGAGCTGTTCGACGAAATTACAAGGCTTCAGGCTTACTATCCCACGCGCACGGAAACCGCGCTGCTCGAAGCGCGGATGCCCGAAATTGCCCGCTTGTTTGCGCCCGACTGTGCGGTCATTGAATTCGGCGCCGGTAGCGCGACGAAGACCCCCATTCTCCTGCGTGAAGCGAAACCGAAGGCTTATGTCCCGATCGACATCAGCGGTGATTATCTTCGCGAAAGCGCCGCTGTGGTCGACCAGGCTTTCCCGGATATCGAAGTCCATCCGGTCGAGGCGGATTTCACCCGCGACGTTGCGCTTCCCACGGAGATTGACGGGCTTCCTCGGCTCGGATTCTTCCCGGGCTCCACCATCGGCAATTTCGTGGCGCGCAGCGCCACGGACCTGCTGCGCCATTTTCGCGACATCCTTGGCACCGGCGCCAGGCTGCTGATTGGCATGGACCGGGTAAAGGGCGTGGAACGGCTGATCGCGGCTTATGACGATCCGGAAGGGGTAACCGCCGAATTCAACCTGAATCTGCTGCGCCGAATCAACCGCGAGCTGGAGGCGGACGTTCCGGTTGATGCCTTTCGACACCAGGCGAGGTGGAACGACATGCTCGGCCGCATCGAAATGCACTTGGTCGCGACGCGCGACGTCAAATTCGACATCGAGGACAGGCACTTCACCTTCAGGAAGGGCCAGTCGATCCACACTGAAAACAGCCACAAATATGGCCCCCGCGGCGCGCGCCTGCTGCTGCTGGCGGGCGGCTGGACCCCGATCGCCGAATGGACCGACGTTGAAGAGGACTTTGCGCTGATCGTTGCGGAAGCCCAGCGGAACCGCTTCGCGCCGTAACGAAGTTGTGCGCTGCGGCGCGCCCCGCTAAGCCTGCCGCCATGCTCTACGCACTATTCGGTATCGTCGACATGATCCTGCAGGTTCTTGTGTGGATCATCATTGCGCAGGTGATCCTCAGCTGGCTGGTGGCCTTCAATGTCATCAACCTGCAGTCCAACTTCGTCCGCACCTTGGTCGAGGCGCTGGAGAGGATCACGGCCCCACTCTACCGGCCCATCCGCAAGATCATGCCGGATTTCGGTGGCATCGATTTTTCGCCAATCGTGCTGATCCTGGCGATCCAGATCCTGCGCAAGGTCAATGAGGGACTCGCGCTGGAGACTAGCGCGACCATGATGTGACGGCCCGGATCATCGACGGAAAGGCCGCTGCCGCCGACCTCAGGGCCGCGGTTGCGGTCGAGGTCGCACGCTTTCGCGTCGCGAGGGGGCGCGCGCCTGGTCTCGCCGTCATCCTGGTCGGCGAGGATCCGGCAAGCGCCGTCTATGTCCACAACAAGGGCAAGGCGACCATCGAAGCTGGCATGCAAAGCTTCGAGCACAGGCTGTCCGCCGACACCAGCGAGACCGAGCTGCTTGCCCTCGTCGACCGATTGAACATGGACGAGACTGTCGACGGAATTCTCGTTCAGTTGCCGCTTCCCGACCATATCGACGCCGACAAGGTGCTGACGGCACTCGACCCGGACAAGGACGTCGACGGCTTCCACCCGGTCAATGTCGGTCGACTGGCGACGGGCCTGGAGGGCTTCGTGCCTTGCACGCCGCTTGGCTGCCTGAAGCTGCTGCGCGCCCAGGTCGGTGACCTTGCGGGACTGGACGCGGTCGTGATCGGCCGCTCCAACATCGTCGGCAAGCCCATGGCCCAGCTGCTGTTGGGTGATCATTGCACCGTGACGATTGCGCACAGCCGCACTCGCGACTTGCCCGAGGTAGTCCGCCGCGCGGACATCGTCGTTGCGGCGGTCGGCAGGCCGGAAATGGTCAAGGGCGACTGGGTGAAGCCCGGCGCGACCGTAATCGACGTCGGCATCAATCGAGTGCCCGCCGAAGAGGGCAAGTCAAGGCTGGTCGGTGATGTCGATTTCGCGTCGGCTTCCAGGGTCGCCGGGGCGATTACGCCCGTCCCGGGCGGCGTGGGTCCCATGACCATCGCCTGCCTGATCCGCAACACACTCGTTTCGGCCGCCCGTCGTTCAGGCTATCCGCTGGGCGCGGCGCTATGATTGAACTGTTCACCACCGCATTCATTACCCTTGCGGTGATTATCGATCCGCCAGGCTGCGCGCCGATCTTCGCCTCGCTCACGGCGGGGACGGATGCGGTCCACCGCCGCAAGATGGCGATCCGTTCCGCCGCGGTCGCCTGGAGCATCCTTGTCTTCTTTGCCTTGCTGGGCGAACCACTGCTGGACACGCTCGGGATCAGCCTGTCGGCATTCCGGTTGGCCGGAGGAATCATGCTGTTCATAATCGCCCTCGACATGGTGTTCGAGCGGCGGACCGAGCGGCGCGAGGAGCGGGCTGAGGAAATCAAGGGGACCCCGGAAGCGGAAGACATCTCCGTTTTCCCGATGGCAATCCCGATGATCGCCGGACCTGGCTCCATTGCGTCGATCATGCTGCTAAGTGCGCGCGCAGACGGCATGGCCGAGGGCCTGGTCGTGCTTGGCGCGATGACCGCGGTCATCGCCCTCACCCTGCTCGCCCTGCTGGCTGCGGGCCCGCTCATGAAGTTGATCGGCGCCAAGCTGGAAGCCATGATCACTCGAATACTCGGCGTGATCCTGGCTGCCCTGGCCGCCCAGTTCGTACTTGACGGGCTTGAGCGCAGCTTGCCGGGGCTCGCCGGCTAAGCCTTTACCCGCCACATCTTGAACGGCGAATTCTTCGGCAACTCGACCTGCTGTAGCCAGGCCGGCACATTTCCCTTCACCAGCTGTCCATAGAATCCGGCCGGTGTTTCCGACATGAAGATGGTCGCCGTGGACATATCGGGGCAGACCAGCACGTAATCGCTGCGATAAGCCGTAATGATGCGGCGGGCCTGCGCTTCGTCGCCTCGAAACGCTTTCATCACATCGGCGATCGCCCGGTC
>DASTOV010000136.1:0-9623 GCA_035720125.1 Sphingomicrobium sp.
GAAGGTCGACGCGCTGCTGATCATGCAGGGCGATGCCGGCTTCGAAATCATGGAAAAGCTCGACAAGCACTATCTGCGTGGCGACGGCCATGCCGAACCGCACGGTCATGGCGAGCTCCAGGACATCCTCGGGACGCTTCGCAGGCGATCATTGACCAGCGAATGATCCGAATGAGCGCCGGTACGTGGGACAGAGAAGCCTTCGCGCTCAGGGCAGGCACCTGTCCACCCGCAGACCGTCGTGACGGCGGATATGCATTGTTGTATGGCCGGAACATGCTGAACCAGTTGGCCATGGACCCTGGCGAGCGAGCGCGGCTCCAACAAATGTTCGAGCGGGCGCCCGGCTTCATGGCGATCGTGGAGGGCAGCGACCACCGCTTCACGGTCGCCAACCATGCATTCGAGGAACTGGTCAATAGAGGCGATCTGGTCGGCAAAAGCCTGGCGGAGGCAGTGCCGGAAATCGCGGGACAGGGCCTTGTCGAGTTGCTGGACCAAACCAAGCGGTCGGGCGAGCCCTTCGTCGGACAGGCGATGTCGCTTCGCATGAATCTACCCGGCGGCTGGTGCGAACAGCTGTTCGTCGACCTGATGCTCCAGCCCCTCAGCGATGCCGGCGGCGGCGTTCCCGGCATTGTCATCCAGGGGCACAATGTTTCGGAGGATAAGCGGAGCGAAGACCTTCGATCGGCCCATAATCGGGTGCTCGAGCTGGCGATCGGAGACAGCCCTCTCGAACGAACGCTGGGCGAGCTCATCAAGATCGTCGAGTCGACCTCCCGAACCGAAGTGTTGGGGTCCATCCTCCTGCTCGACCTCGATGGAGATCATCTTCGCCATGGCGCGGCGCCGAGCCTGCCGCGCGAATATATGGAGGCGATCGACGGCGCTGAAATTGGGCCGTGCGCCGGATCGTGCGGTACAGCTGCCTACAAAGCGGCGCCAGTATTTGTTTCCGACATCGCCACGGATCCGCTGTGGGCCGACTATAAGCAGCTCGCGCTGCCGCACGGCCTGCGCGCCTGCTGGTCGATTCCGATCCTGACCCGTGGCCGGAAAGTGCTGGGTACCTTCGCCATGTACCACCGCGAACCACGCGAGCCGACGGTGCGCGACCTGGCCCTGGTCGACCTTATTACCCAGACCGCGGCCCTGGTGATCGATCGCGAGCGCGCGCATACGGCGCTTCGTGAAATCGCGGAAATGGCCGAATCGGAGGACTGAGCGTCCCGACCAGATTTAGCCCGCGCGCCTTGATCCAGCGCGCAGGCGGGCCATGATCGGAAATGTGAGCGCCCTTCCTGCGACAATCGAGCGATGGTTCGCGCAGCGGCGCTGGCAACCGCGACGCCATCAGCTGGAAATGCTGGAAGCGGCCCGTGAGGGTAACCATGCCCTGCTGGTGGCGGCGACCGGCGCCGGCAAGACCCTGGCGGGCTTCCTGCCGGCAATTGTTGACCTGACCCTTCGACAGGCTCTGGGCGATCGGATTGATGGCCTCCACACGCTTTATGTCTCGCCGCTGAAGGCGCTGGCGGTCGATGTCCAGCGCAACCTGCTGACCCCGATCGCCGAGATGGGGCTCGACATCAGGGTCGAAACGCGGACCGGCGATACGCCGTCCGACCGCAAGGCGCGACAGCGCGTGCGGCCGCCGCAGATATTGCTGACCACGCCCGAGAGCCTGAGCCTGCTTTTGAGCTACCCCGACAGCGCATGGCTGTTCGAAAGTCTCAGGAACGTGGTTGTCGACGAAATCCACGCCTTCGCCCGGGAAAAGCGCGGCGACCTGCTGTCGCTTTCCCTGGCCCGGCTGCAGGCGCTGGCGCCAAGTCTCCGCCGGGTCGGGCTCAGCGCCACGGTCGCCGATGCCGACGCCTATCGCAGCTGGCTTGCCCCGGATGCCGACATGGAAGCCGTCCGGCTGGTCGAGGGCGATCCCGGCGCCGATCCCGACCTGTCGATCCTGATCCCCGAAAACCGCATTCCCTGGTCCGGCCACAGCGGCTGGCATGCCGTCCGGGAAGTGATGCAGCTGATCGAAAAGCACCGGACGACATTGGTCTTCTGCAACACGCGCGGGCTTGCCGAGCTGATTTTCCAGAAGCTGTGGGCGGTGAACGACCAGGCCCTGCCGATCGGCATTCATCATGGCAGCCTGTCGGTGGAAGCGCGCCGCAGGATCGAGGCGGCAATGGCCGACGGCAAGGTCCGGGCGCTGGTCGCGACCGCCAGCCTCGACCTTGGCATCGACTGGGGCGACATCGACCTGGTCATCCAGATGGGGGCGCCCAAGGGCAGCTCCCGCCTGCTGCAGCGGATCGGCCGGGCCAACCACCGGCTCGACGAGCCGTCGAAGGGGATGATCGTCCCGGGCAATCGCTTCGAATATCTGGAGGCCCGCGCCGCGCTCGACGCGATCGGCGACGGCGAGCTCGATCCCGACAGCTTCCGCCCGGGGTCGCTGGATGTGCTTGCGCAGCATGTGCTGGCAGTGGCCTGCGCCGGGCCATTCGGCGAGGAAGAGCTGCTTGGCGAGATCCGCTCGGCCGCCCCTTATGCCGGCCTGACGGAACCGGCTTTCCGCGAGATTCTCGGCTTTGTTGCGACCGGCGGCTATGCGCTGAAAGCCTACGACAAGTTCCGGCGCATCGTGGAAGTGGCGCCGGGCCGCTGGCGGCTGGCGAGGCCGGCCCTGGCCCAGCAGCACCGGATGAACGCCGGCGTGATCGTCGAGCAACCGCTGATGGACGTGCGATTCAAGGGCGGACGCCGGCTGGGCACGGTCGAGGAAGGCTTTGCCGCGACCCTGATGCCCGGCGATCATTTCTTTTTCGCTGGATTGAGCCTGGAAGTCGAACGCATCCAGGACACCGACATCGTCGTCCATGCGTCGAAGAAGTCGGCGCGGATCGTGACCTATGGCGGGCAGCGCATGTCGATGTCGACGCACCTTGCCAACCGGGTCCGGCAGATGCTCGCCGACCGCAACGACTGGCACCGCTTTCCCGACGATGTCCGCGAATGGCTGGAGGTGCAGGATCGCCGCTCGGTCATCCCCGAGCCGCACCAACTGCTGGTCGAGACCTTCGAGCATGAGGGGCGCCATTATCTTTGCGCGCATAGTTTCGAGGGCTGGAACGCCCACCAGTCGCTGGGGATGCTGCTGACCAAGCGGATGGAAAAGGCGGGCCTGAAGCCATTGGGCTTCGTTGCCAATGATTACGGCCTGGCCTGTTATGGGCTGGAGCCGGTGTCCTATCCCCAATCGCTGTTCTCGCCCGACATATTGGAACGCGAGTTCGTCGAGTGGGTCGAGCGATCGCATTTGCTGCGGAGCGCCTTCCGCGAGGTCGCCGTGATCGGCGGACTGGTCGAACGGCAGCATCCGGGCAAGCGAAAGACCGGGCGGCAGGTCAGCTTTTCGACCGACCTCATTTACGACGTGCTCAAGAAATATGAGCCCGACCACCTGCTGCTGCGCGCGGCCTGGAACGATGCCCGCACCCGCCTGACCGAATTGGGACGCCTTGTCCGGCTGGTCGAGCGGGCGGCGGCGACCATGATCCATGTCAAGGCGGACCGGATCACGCCGATGGCCGTGCCATTGATGGTCATCATTGGCCATGAGGCCGCCCCCGCAGGGACCGCCGATGAAGCGTTGCTGTTCGAGGCCGAAGCGCTGGCCAGCGAGGCGATGCGCATCGACTAGCTCATTCCCCCTAAGTGCCAGCCATATTAAGTATGGGACATGCGCGCGTTGATTCTGCCTGTCCTGTCGCTGTCCCTGTCCGGTTGCATCGTTGCCAGCGTCGCCGAAACGGCGGTCGATGTCGTGACGCTACCTGTCGATGTGGCGTCGAAGGGCGTCGACCTTGCCACCACCAGCCAGTCCGAGGCCGACGAGAAGCGCGGCCGCGAAATGCGCAAGGCCGAAGAGAAGGCGGGCAAGGAGGCGCGAGCCAGGGAGAAGCGGTGCCGCGAGGGCCAGCCGCTTCCCACCGACGACTGCACTGCCATCCTTCGGAACTAGCGCTTCGATCCGCCGAGCTTCGCGACCTCGTACAAATAATCGACGAACATCATCGTGGCCTCATCGAGCCCGGCAACCTTGGGGTTGGTCGAGCGGATGAGGAACCATTCGTCAGGGGCATGGGCGCCGCTGCCGCGCCCGATCCCGAACTGGCCGGTCGGAAGGTTGAGCGGCGGGCCATTGAACACCACGCCGGGCCAGCTGCCCGCATTGCGCGGCGATAGCGTATATTTGATCCCGGCCTGGTCGAAGACCCTCTTTTGGGCCTGGATGAAGGCGCTGTTTTCGTCCGTCTGGTTTGGACCGTAGCCGCCGCTGACGACAACCTTGACGTCGTCATATCCGCGCTTGGCCAGATGCGCCTTCAACTTGGCGACCACCTCATCCTTCGTCATGTTCGGAACCAGGCGGAATTCCAGCTTGGCCTCCGCTCGTCCGGGAAGGACGGTCTTGCCGCCGGGACCGGTATAGCCGCTGACCAATCCCTGGATGTTGACCGTCGGTTGCGACAGGAACCGCTCGGAGCTGGTCTGAAAATCCTCGTCATTGATCCAGCGGCCGACGCCCAGGTTCTTCTTCACCTCGGCTTCGCTGGTTGCGGCAACCCGCTGGGCGATCAGCTCCTTCTGGCGAGGCGTCAACGGCTGCACATTTTCGAACCAGCCGTCGATTGCCGGCGTATGGCCGTCGTCGGCGACAAGCGTGTCGAGCGCCTTCACCAGCCGCCAGGCCGGACTCTCGATCCGCGCGTGGTTGGATGAATGCACGTCGGCCTTGGGATATTTATCGGACGTTTCGCCGCCGACGATCAGCTGGAACTCGACCGCGCCCTTCGCACCCAGCGTGATGCCGGCATTGCCCTGCTGGTCCTGTGACGAAGTTGGAATGAACACGCCGACCGATTTGCGAAGGGCAGCCGAGACTTCCGGGTCGGCGATGACGGCCGGAAAATTGGGAGATGCGATTTCCTCTTCGCCCTCCGCCACCAGCACCAGGTTGACCGGCAGTTTCCGTCCACTCGCCTTGAAGGCGTGAAGAGCGGCTAGGAACGCCGTTTCCGGACCCTTCTGGTTGACCGCGCCGCGCCCCATGATGACCTGGCCCTCACCGGGGCGATCGACCAGCCGCCCCTCCAGTGGCGGCGAGCTCCATTCCGCCGGGTCGAATTGCTTGACGTCGTACATGAAGTAGATGCCCAGCGTGACGGGCGCGCCGGCGTCGAGGGTCGCAAATACCCCGGGGACGCCGCCCGATGGGATGATCTTCGCCTGCTGGAAACCGGCATCGAGCGCCAGTTGCCGCATATATTCTGCGCCCTCGGCGACATTTTTTCCCTCGGCCGCGATGGTCGGAAGCGCGATCCAGTCGCGCAGCGCCTGCACCGTCGTGTCATGACGCTCGGCGACGATGCGCTCCATTTGTTGCCGGTTCGGCGTTTCCGCCACCGCGGGCGCGGAAAGGATGACAACGGCGGTCGCCGCAAGCAGGCCAAGATTACGCATCGAGTTCCCCATCAATTGTGTCGCTTGGCGAAGACTGGCGGTTACTCGCGCAATCGTCCAGTGTCGCGTCGATGCGCTATTTCCTCGACACGGAATATAATGGCTTTGGCGGGGAGCTTTTGAGCCTCGCCCTGGTGCCGGAGGACGGCGGCGAGGAATTTTACGTCACGCTGGAGTGCGAGGCGCCATTGCACCCCTGGGTCGAGCGCAACGTCATTCCATTCCTCGACATGGTGCCGGAGGGATTGGCGAGCCCGCGCCTGACCCGCCAGGTGGCAGCCGAGGCACTGGCCGCATGGCTGGCGCATGACGAGGCACCCGACGTCGTCGCCGACTGGCCGGAGGACCTGGCGCAGTTCGCGATGCTGCTGATTACCGGGCCGGGGCTGATGCTGCCCGTCCCGCCACTAAGCCTGCACTTCGTTCCGCTGCACGGCTTTTCAACCGCCGCAAACAGTGTCGTCCCGCACAATGCGCTGCACGACGCCCGCGCGCTGCGCGATCATGTGATGAAACATTTGGAATAATCATGCGTCATCCCGGACTTGACCCGGGATCCACCTTTTCTTCCAACCACCCAGGTCAAGATGGATTCCCGCTTTCGCGGAAATGACGGGTTGGGTATTGCCAATCCATGGTTCCCCTTTCGTTCGCCGGCCATGATTTCCTTGCCAGTCCCGAGGGAGCATTGCACTGGCCCGCCGAGCAAGCGCTGCTGGTCGCCGACCTGCACCTCGAAAAGGCGAGCTGGTTCGCGGCGGGCGGCCAGATGTTGCCGCCCTATGATTCGCTGGCAACCCTGCAACTGCTGGAGCGGGAGATCGATCGGACCGGCGCCAGTCGGGTTTACTGCCTGGGAGACAGCTTTCACGACCGGTTCGGCTGCGACCGGATTGCGGGCGTGGCGCATGAGCTCCTCATGACCCTCACCTCAAGGCTCGATTGGGCATGGATCGTGGGCAACCATGACAACGGTCTTGTCGACCATATCGGCGGGCGCATCGAGGACGAGTGCGAGGTTGCCGGGATCATCCTGCGGCATGAGGCCGTCGAACATGATCCGCGGCCCGAGCTGTCCGGGCATTATCATCCCAAATATCGCCTCAACCTGCGGGGCCGCAGCGTTTCGCGCCGCTGCTTTGTTGCCAGCAATACCAAGCTGATCCTGCCCGCATATGGCGCGCTGACCGGCGGTCTCGATGCGGGCCATCCGGAGATATTGAGCAAGGTCGGGCAGGATGCCGCGGCGCTGATCCCCGTCAGCGACCGGCTATTGCGGTTTCCGATCGCGGCCTAGGCGAGCCTGGCCGGAATTAATCCGCGGATGACGTTGCCGATATAAAAGCCATGTTCGAGGTCGGCGGGGGTCAGCTCCGCCTCCTCGGCCTTCCCTTCCTCGATCAGCTTGGCGCGCAGGATGCCGGGCATCAGGCCGCGCGACAGGGGCGGCGTCAAAAGGCGGCCGTCGCGCTCGACGAACAAGCTGGTCCGGCTTCCCTCAGTCAGTTGCCCTTCAGGATCGACGAACACCGTTTCATAGGCATCCTCGCGTTGGCGGGCGAGGTCGAGGAAGCGGCGATCGGTCGTCTTGTACCGCAGCCGGAAATCGCCTGGATCGACCGGCAGCGGCCGAACCGCCACCCGGACCGGCAATTCGTCCGGATCATCAAAGGGCTTGACCTGGATGGACATGGCACCGGTGCGGGACAGCAGCAGCCGGACCATCGCCCTTTGCTTTTTGCCAAAGGTCGCGGCCTGCAGCTCGTTGCGGGCGGCATGACGATCGAACCGGAAATCGAGGTCGGATGCAGAATTTCCCATTCGGTCGAGATGTCGATCGAGATCGACGATGCCTTCGGACGGATCGAACCGCATCGTCTCAATCAAGTCGAAATCCTGCCCTTCCCGACGCACGAAATCCCCCTTCAGCAAGCATTCCTCCCATTCATTGCTTGGCTGGCTGTCGACGACAAGCCCCGAACCGAGACCAAGCCGTGCCCTGGTCGCGGGCCGGTGCCATTCCAGCGTCCGGATCATGACATTGAAGGCGGCGTCCCCCGGATCGCCATGCCGATAGGGCTCGATCCAGCCCATCGAGCCGGTATAAGCGCCGCGCGGCTCCGGCTCGAGCTGCCGCAACGCCTCGATGACCGCGACCTTGGGCGCGCCGGTGACCGAGCCGCAGGGGAAAATGGTGCGAAGCACGTCGATTGCATCGCATTCGGGCCGCAGCCGTGAGGTGATGCGGCTCACCATCTGGTGGACGGTCGGATAGGTTTCGACCGCGAACAGTTCGGGCACTTCGACGCTGCCCGCGACCGAAACGCGGGCGAGGTCGTTTCGCATCAGGTCGACGATCATCAGGTTTTCGGCGCGCTGCTTTTCGTCGGCGGCCAGCGCGGCGGCCTCTTCCCGGTCGACCGATTCGACGCCGTGGCGGGGCGCGGTGCCCTTCATGGGCCGTGCCTCGACGATCCCATGACGAAGCGTGAAGAACTGCTCGGGCGAAAGGGAGATGATGGCCAGATCGTCGTGCAGCAAGACGCCACCCCAGCCAGCCCGGGCCGAGCGGCGCAGACGGGCATAAACCCCCAGCGGATCCCCCGAGATGGCCACGTCGCAGCCGAAGGTGAGATTGGCCTGGTAGAAGTCGCCGGCGAATAGATGCTCGCGCACCTGGCCGACGGCCCGTTCATAGCTGTCCTTTGAAATGCGTGGCCTGGGAAGGCCGACAAAGGCACCGTCGGGTGAGCCCAGCAGCGCAGACAGATCGGGCGTTTCGAATCCCTCGTACAATCCGAAGCAGAGCAGTGGCCCCGGGCACTGGCGGGCACTGGCACCCAGTTTGGGATCGAAGGCATAGCCAGCTTCGAAGGCGAGATAGCCGGCAACATGTTTGCCGGATCGGAGGCCAAGGCGAATCCGTTCCATCGCGGGCATGATTTCGCCCGACCCGCGCGCCATGACGATCTCTCGCGGCTCCCGGTAGAGCCGTGGACGCGTGCCGCCTTCCCGCGCATCGTCGAACAGGATGAACATAGCTTGCCATTGCCCACACTGGCCGCCGTCCGTAAACCCTCCCGACTTTCCGACTTCCCGAAGGGTCTCCCTTGATGCGTTCCGCCGTCCTGCTTTCCGCCCTGCTTTTATCGACAGCCACAATTGCCCAGCAGCCAATCGATCCCAAGATCAAGGCGCGGATCGACCGGGTCCTCAAGAAGACGCCGCTGATCGACGGCCACAACGACCTGCCGTGGGAGCTGCGACAAAACCATGAGTACAGCACGGAAGGCCTGGCGGGCGGCACCGCAAGCCGCGAAAAGCCGTTGATGACCGATATGGCGCGCCTGCGCGAGGGTCGCGTGGGCGCCCAGCTCTGGTCGGTCTACATCAATGCCGCGACGAAGGGCGATGAGGCGATCCGCCAGACGATCGAGCAACTGGATGCGGTCGCCCGGCTGGTCGAAGCCTATCCCAACGACCTCGAATGGGCGCGGACCGCCGACGACATCGTCCGCATTCACAACCAAGGCCGGATTGCCTCGATGGCGGGCGTCGAGGGCGGAGACCAGACCGGCGGCAACCTCGCCGCACTCCGCCAGTTCTACCGCCTCGGCGCTCGCTACATGACCCTGACCCACAGCAAGACCACCGACTGGGCCGACAGCGCGACCGATGCGCCGAGGCACGGCGGCCTGTCGCCGTTCGGGATCAAGGTGGTCGACGAGATGAACCGGCTGGGCATGCTCATCGACCTCAGTCACGTCAGCGAAGAATCGATGGCCGACGCGCTGGATGCGACCAAGGCGCCAGTGATCTTTTCCCACAGCAGCGCCCGTGCGGTAAACCATCACCCACGCAACGTGCCGGATTCGATCCTGCAGCGCCTGCCAGCCAACGGCGGCGTCGTGATGATCAACTTCTACACCGGCTTCATCTCCGAGCCCTATCGGCAGTGGAATGCATTGAGGGCCGGCGAGGAAGCGCGGCTGAAATCGCTCAATCCCGGCGACCCCAAGGCGGTCGAGCAGGGCATGAAGGATTGGTCAGCGGCCCATCCTGCGCCATTGGCCACGATCGAGCAG
>DASTOV010000137.1:0-4066 GCA_035720125.1 Sphingomicrobium sp.
AAGCACGCGCGACATGCACAGCGCCTCGATCAGCGCTGAGGACAGGAACTCGTCACCACCCGGTTCCCACGCCTGGCAGTCGCGGTCATTCTGGAACTTCTCGAGCGCCCAGATGCGAATGGCCCTGGCCAGCGAGGCATCGAATTCCTCCGCCCATTCATGCGCCAGGATCAGCGCGAAGGCGCTGTTGAAATGGGTGCCAACGCGGATCGGATAGGTCAGCTTGGCAAGGTAGATGTGCAGCCGCTCGGCAAAGGCGCGGGCCAGCGGCTCCAGTTCGTTCGCCCACAGCCGGTCGTCGTGCCGCGATGCTTCCAGATGCAGGTAGAGCAGCCAGCCCCAGCCATAGGGCCGCTCGAACCCCTTCGAGGTCGGTCGGTCGAGATAGGTTCGCTCGGCCTCCACCTTGCCGGACGTGAAGCTCATGTCGGCCAGTTCGGCGATCACCGCCGCCTCCTGGTTGCCAGGGAACAGCCGCCGCAAGGTCAACAGGGTCCACCAGCCATGGACGCAGCTGTGCCAGTCGAAGCTGCCGTAGAAGATCGGATGCAGCACTCGCGGCGGCAGTGCATCTTCGTCGCCGGTCAGAACATGGTCGAGCTTGTGCGGATATTCCTTGCGGACATGGCCGAGCGCGATTTGCGCGAAACGCGCGGCAACTCGCTTGTCGAGCATCATCGGAATGCGAGCCAATAGATGAGCAATATGTTGACGGCCAGCAGCGGCAGCGCGGTCGCCACCTGCGCCCGGATCACCCCATACTGGTCCTTGAGCTCCAGCAGCGCCGCCGGGACCAAGTTGAAGTTGGCGGCCATGGGAGTCATCAAGGTCCCGCAAAATCCGGCCAGCATGCCGATCGCGCCGACTACCGCCGGGTCGCCGCCATAGCCCTGGATCAAGAGCGGGACACCGATCGCCGCGGCCATCACCGGGAAGGCCGCAAAGGCATTGCCCATCACCATGGTGAAGATCGCCATGCCAAGACCAAACACAGCAACGGTTACAAAGATGCTGCCCTCGGGGATGGCCATGCGGGTGAGCGAGCCGATCGCATCTCCTACACCGGCGGCGGCGAACAGGACACCAAGCGAGGCGAGCATCTGCGGCAGCACCGCCGCCCAGCCGATCGCGTCGATCAGCCGGCGGCCCTCCTGCAGCGGAGCGATCGCGGGTGGCCTCAGCCAGGCGAAGATGGCGCCGAGCGCGAGCAATACGCCAAGCCCAAGAAAGACATAGGTTTCGCGCTTCGCCTCGATCCAGCCATAGCCGCCGAGGGCGGTGTAGTTGTAAGCCAACGTGCCGATCAGCGCCGTCGCAGGGATGATCAGGGCCGGCAGGAACAGCTTGTTGCCCAGTCGTGTCGACCAGTTCTCGCGCTCATCCTCGCCGGTCGTCGGCGGATGGCTGCGGCCGATGAAGCCGAACCCCGCCAGCCCGGCGAGCCCCAGCACCAGCAGGCCGTTGGCCAGATCGCCGATCCAGTCGCCGGCGAGCAGGCTCATGGCCATCAGCCCCCAGAAGGCGGCATTCCCCAATCGCTTCGGATTGGCCCTGTCGAGCGCGCTCAGCAGCGCGATGGCGGCGAACATCGCCCCGGCAAGCGCGTAGAGCCAGGAGAGGGTGATCATCAGCCGCGCCTCCCCAGCTTGCGATCGAACATCACCAGCCGGGCGGCATGGACGAAGAACGCCGCAATCGCGGTCGGTATGGCCCATAGCGCAAGCTGCAATGGCGCAAGGACGTAGCCGTAGGTGGCCAGCACCTGCTGGATCAGCACGATGGAGCCGATCGCGAAGAAAATGTCCTCGCCGAAGAACAGCCCGACATTGTCGGTCGCGGCGGAATAGGATTTGACCTGCTCAGCCTCGGCCTCGGTCAGCTCGCCATGCTGCCGTTCCGCAGCGGCGAGGGCCATCGGCGCAACCAGCGGGCGGACCGTCTGTGGGTGCCCGGCGGTCGAGTGCAGCCCGATCGCCGCGGTAACCTGCCGATAGACGAGGTAGAGGATCAGCAGCCGGCCCGTGGTCGCGTTCTTCATGCCGCGGATGACCGCCGCCGCGCGCTGCTGCAGCCCGAACCGCTCCAGCAGGCCGATCACCGGCAGCACGATCCACACGATGGCGATGATGCGGTTGTCGTTGAACGCCTTGCCGAAGGTCGAAATGACCTCCGCCGGGTCCATGCCGGCGATCAGTCCTGTCGCGACGGCCGACGCCGTAACGACCAGCATCGGATTGAACTTCAACGCAAAGCCGACGACGACCAGCGCGATGCCGATCAGCGGCCAGTAGTTGATCATTGCCCCTCCCTGCCAAACCCGCCGCCGCCAGGTGTTTCGATGACGAAATGGTCGCCGACATTGACCTCGGCCCAGTCCGTTGCGGTCAGCTCTTCGATCGAGCCGTCGACGCGCTCGACCCAGTTGCGGCCGGGCAGCGCGTCTCCGCCGCCGCATAGCCCACGCGGCGGCACCTTGCGGCGATTGGCGAGGATGTTGGCGCGCATCGGTTCCAGGAAGGTCACGTGGCGAACCACCCCGTCGCCGCCCCGATGCGCACCCTCCCCGCCAGACCCGCGGCGAATGGAAAATTCCTCCAGCCGGACCGGCAGTCGCGTTTCCAATATCTCGGGATCGGTCAGCCGACTGTTGGTCATGTGGGTCTGGACGGCGCTGGTCCCGTCATGGTCGGGCCCCGCCCCCGAGCCGCCGGCGATGGTTTCATAATATTGGTGCCGTTCGTTGCCGAAAGTGAAGTTGTTCATCGTTCCCTGCGAAGGCGCCAGCCGGCCGGTCGCCGCGAACAAGGTGTCAGTGACCACCTGGCTGGTCTCGACATTGCCGGCGACAACCGCCGCGGGAAAGCCGGGCTTCAGCATCGATCCTTCCGGCACGACCAGCTTGATCGGGCGCAGGCATCCATCGTTCATCGGGATCGCATCGTCGATCAGGGTGCGGACCACATAAAGCGAGGCTGCGCGGACGATTGAATAGGGCGCGTTGAAATTGTCGGGTTGCTGGACGCTAGTGCCGGTGAAGTCGAATGTTGCCGAGCGCGCCGCCTTGTCGATGCGGATTGTCACCGCAACCTGCGCGCCATTGTCCATCTCATAGGCGAATTCGCCATCGTCGAGCCGGCCGAGCAGCCGGCGGACCGACTCCTCGGCATTGGCAAGGACATGGTCCATGTATGCCGCGACGACGCTCGCCCCATAATCGCGGGCGGTTGCCGCCAAGGTCTCGGCTCCACGGACGCATGCGGCGAGCTGGGCGCGAAGGTCGGAGATGTTGCGATCGGGGTTGCGCGCCGGGTGTGGCCCGCCGGCCAGCAGCGCGCGCATGTCTGCCTCGCGAAAGTGGCCCTCATCGACCAGCAGCCGATTGTCGATCAGCACACCCTCGTCCTCGATCGACTTGCTGTCGGGCGGCATCGAGCCGGGCGCGATGCCCCCGATATCGGCATGATGCCCGCGCGCCGCGACATAGGCAGAGGGTTCGGCCTGGTCGTCATAGAAGACAGGGACGATGACGGTGATGTCAGGCAGGTGCGTGCCCCCGCGATAAGGATCGTTCAACACATAGGCGTCGCCGCGACGGATGCCGCGCCCGTCGCGCCCGCCGCCGCGAGTGTCGATGATGGTGCGGATGCTTTCGCCCATCGAGCCAAGGTGCACCGGAATATGCGGCGCGTTGGCGATCAGCGAACCGGTCGCGTCGAAGATGGCGCAGGAAAAGTCGAGCCGTTCCTTGATGTTGACGGAGGTTGCGGTCGACTGCAGCGCCACGCCCATTTCCTCGGCGATGGCCATGAACAGGTTGTTGAAAATCTCCAGGCGGACGGGATCGACCTCGGTGCCGACGGCGTGCTGTCGCTCCAACGGAGCCACCCGGGTAAGGACCAGCGTACCGTCGCCAGCCCTCTCCGACCGCCAGCCGGGCTCGACAACGATGGTCGAGGAAGCCTCGAAGATCAGGGCCGGGCCGTCGGCAAGGTCGCTGGCCTCTCCACCGTTCGCGGCTGGCAAGCGGTCACCCTCCCCACCGCTTCGCGGCAGGGAGGAACTGGCA
>DASTOV010000138.1:0-7351 GCA_035720125.1 Sphingomicrobium sp.
TCGGCCAGGATGGTCACCAGACCGTCCTTCGCAGCGAGATCGAGCGCCCCGGCGATGTCGAGGCCGAATAGCTTGCCGGCCGCGCCGAGCGTCGTGCCGCCGGTCAGAATGGAGTTGACTTCAAATGGCGAGCTGCCCGGGCCGCTCGTGGCGCCTGGAATGCCTTGGCCGATACCAAATTTGAAGCCGCTGGTAGGATCGGACGAGAAAAGGTTCACGCCGACCTGCTTCAGCATGCTCCGGTTAACCTCGGCGATCTTGACCTTCAGATTGACCTGCAGCGGAACGGCGGTCTTGAGGTTGTTGATCACACAGATTTTGCAGGATGCGCCGTCCTTGGACAAATCGACGCCAGGGTTGAGCATCGACTCAACCAGCATCTCCGCCTTCGCAGAGTCGTTCGGGGACGAGACAGTACCGACGAGCACGGCCATTTGGCCCGCGTTCAGCACCTTGATATCGGCATCCGGCATCGCGGCACGCAGCATGTCGTCTACAGACGTCAGGTTCTGGCTGACGCGGACATTGGCCGAATAGACGACCGATCCGTTGGCGCCAGTCGCAATGACCGTTGCCTCGCCGGCTGCCTTGCCGAACAGGTTGATCTGGCGAGCGCTGCTGACATAGACGTCGGCAACCTCGGGGTTGGATGTCCACACGTCTGCCGCATTGGACGGCAGGCGAACCAGCTGGCCTTCGCCAAGCGACAGCAGGACCTGCTGGCTGGGGCGATAGGTACCGGCCGGGCGTTGGGCCGTACCGGGGGCCGCGGCGGCAAGGCTACCGAAACCCAGGGCGAGCGCGGCGAGGGCAGTGCCCAGGTGTGCGCGGCGGCGGATGGAGATACTTGTCATTTTAGCGAGCTCCCACCGGAACGACGGTGACGGTATTGCCGCGAGCGACGCGGACTCCCGGGCCGGAATAGGCAGCGCCGTCTGGCGCAACCGGATCCTTGCCGGTGATTGCGCGACCCATTGCGGTCGCGAATTTGCTCATTGCATCGCCAGCCTGCTCGCCGGCCGAAGTGGCACGGCCGGGGACGCTGCGGCGCTGGAAGCGCGACACGTCGCCGCCGGTGACATAGGTCGTATTATTGTCGGCCGGGCGATTGGCGACTTCCAGCAGCATCCTGCGCTCCTCGGCCGGATTGGTGCCTGCCGGGACCTTGATGTCGCCGGCCGCGACCGCCCGCTCCAGCTCCGCCGAATTATCGGCGATCGAGCGCAGGGCGAGGCTCAGCGTTCCCATCGACTGGGCAACCGCAATCTTCTCTGCGATGCGTGGAGTCGCCTCCAGGGTGACAGTGGTGAAGGTCTTGACCTCGGTCTTTCCTTCCTCGTTCTTGCTGTCGATCCGCTGATCAGTCGCGAGCACGCGAAGGTTGCGAACGATCGTCTCGGAAACCTTGAGTGCCGGTCCGTCGCCGCCGCCCTCGACTTCCTGCGTCAGCATCATGTCCACGCGGTCGCCCGGGAAGACGAAGCCGGCAACGCCGGTCGTAGCCGAGACCGGAACGGTAACGGCGCGCATGCCAGGGCCAAGTGCTGCAGCCAGGAAGCCGCGATCATTCGGACCCACCAGCGAACCCCTGGTCAGCGGCTGTCCGGCCGTGATCGGATTGCGAACGACGGTGCCAAGCAGCTTGGTCACGTCGGCGTCGGGTGCCCCTTCGGTGTAGTAGGCGTTTTGCACCAGCTCCTTCGGCCAGGCCTGGAAGGCCAGGCTCTCGGCATCGACAATGGTGCCAACGGGAAGCGCCTTGCGGGCGACGAGCACCTTCGGGCCTGCCGGTACGACAGGCGCCGCACTGGCCTGTTCGGCCCCGGCTCCAGTGAACATGTTCTTGGCCATGACAGCGGTGACCACCGCGATGACCAGCGCTCCGATGAGCAGCGCGACTTTCTTGACGTCCATGGCGATTACGCCTCCCCTGAAGGGTCACTCAGCTACCCAGAGACATTCCGGCAAATTGGTTAAGAAAGCGTTGGGCTAGTAACCACAATCCGCCGACGGCGATTGCGACACCGTATGGCACCTCGGGACGGCCCTCTTTTTTGCGCAGGCGATGGGCCGCAATGACGACCAAGGTCAGCAGGCCGCCGGCGATCGACATGATGACGATCAGCGCCAGGGTTTCGTATGGCGTGAACCATAGGGCCAATGCGCCGGCGAGCTTTACGTCACCGCCGCCCATCGCGTTCATGTAAAAGGCACCCGCGAATAGCAGGAAAACCAAGGCACCGACGCCGAGCCGAATCGCTGCGTCCGGCCACAATGGCACGCCGGCCGACCACCAGTAGACGGGAGCGAGCAGCGCGATGGCCAGGTTGAGCCGGTCGGAAATTGTGTAGGTGCGGACATCGACGACCGCGATCCAGGCCAATATTCCGGCGAGCAGGGCGAGAAGGCCCAGGGTGAATCCACCATTCATCATGATGCCACCCCTAGACGCCCTGCCTTTCCAAACCGTAACCAGCCGACAAGATGGAGTATGTGGATATCTTGATTGTCGGCGGCGGGATCGCCGGCGCCAGCCTCGGCGCCCGGCTTGCCGGTGACTTCAGGGTCATGATCGTTGAGGCGGAGGATATGTGCGGGCGGCACGCAACCGGCCGTTCCGCGGCATTCTGGCAGGCGAGCCTCGGCGGCGATACGCCCGAGCGGCAACTCAGCCTCCTATCGAAGCCGATGTTCGATGCCGGCTGGCCGGGAAGTGCGACCCCCTTGCTCCGGGCGCGCGGAGCGGTTCATCTGACGGGTCCGTGCGGCGAAGAATTCGAGGGAATGGGCGACTTAAGCGGCGAGTTTGCGCCGGTGCACCTCGATCGCGCCGGGCTCGATCGGCTGATCCCGGGAATGCGCAAGCAATGGACCGGCGCCTGGTTTGAGGCCAGCTGCGCCGACATCGAGGTGGCGGCGTTCCACAATGCCTGCCTCGCTGCCGTTCGGCGCCTGGGCGGGACCATCAGGACCGATGCCGGCCTCCAAGCTGCCTCGCGCACCGCCGGCAAGTGGCATGTCCAGACAAATGCAGGAACGATCGAAGCTGCCGTCCTGGTGAATGCCGCAGGGGCCTGGGGCGACCTGGTGGCCGCGCGGGCAGGAGTCGCGGGATTGGGACTTTCGGCGAAACGGCGGACGGTCGTACAGCTGCGGGTTGGGCGAAGCGGCCTCAAGGACCTGCCGTTCGTCACCGATCTCCACGAGAGCCTCTATTTCAAGGGCGAAGGCGACAATAGCGTCTGGGTCTGTCCGCTGGACGAGACACCCGTCGACCCATGCGACGCCGCGCCCGAGGAGCTGGACGTCGCGGTGGCGATCGATCGGTTCGAACAGGCAGTCGACTGGCCGGTCGAAGCGGTCGAGCGCAAATGGGCGGGCCTCAGGACCTTTGCGCCGGACCGGGGCATGAAGTTCGGTTTCGATCCTGGGGTCGAGGACTTCTTCTGGTGCGTCGGGCAGGGCGGCATGGGCATCCAGACCGCGCCCGCTGCGTCGCTGCTTTGCGCTTCGATGATCAAGGGAGAGGCGCTGCCGCAAGAACTTGATGTTATCAGCGCGGATGACTTCGCCGCTCGATCCATGCGGCCCACCAACAATCGTCATCCCCGCGAAAGCGGGGACCCAGCTAATCAAAAAATTTAGGTTCCCGCCTTCGCGGGAATGACGAAATGGGGAGTTACCGCCTCGCCTCGGCCTCCGCGCAGGCGAGGGCGTCGGCCCGCTCATTTTCCGGATGGCCGGCGTGAGCCTTGACCCAGTGCCAGTCGATGCAGTGCGGTACGGCAACCTCAAGCAGGGCCTGCCACAGTTCGGCATTCTTGACCGGCTTCCTGTCGGCGGTCTTCCAGCCATTGCGTCGCCAGCCGTGGATCCATTTGGTGATCCCGTCGCGAACGTAATTGCTGTCGGTCCACAGCTGCACATGGCAGGGCCTCTTCAGCGCCTTCAGCGCTTCGATCGCGGCCATCAATTCCATGCGGTTGTTGGTCGTCGGCGCCTCGCCACCGGAAAGCTCGCGTTCCTTGCCATTCGAACGCAGGATGGCACCCCAGCCGCCCGGGCCGGGATTGCCCTTGCATGCGCCATCCGTGAAGATTTCGACCGCAGGAAGCTCGGTCATCAGGCGACGAGTTCGCGCGGCAGCTTGAAGGTCATGCGCTCGGGCTCATGCTCGCCGATCTCCTCGCAGACCGCGAATCGTTCGCTTAGTGCCTCGACCACCTCGCGGACCAGCACCTCGGGGGCCGAGGCACCGGCCGTAATGCCAACCGTCGATGGCTCGCCGAGCCAGTCCCAATCAATGTCGGCGGCGCGCTGAATCAGCTTTGCCGGAGCGCCGCTTCGCTCGGCGACCTCGGCGAGCCGCAGCGAATTGCTGCTGTTCGGGGCACCGATCACCAGCAGCCGGTCGCATTTGGGTGCGATGGCCTTAACCGCCGCCTGGCGGTTCGATGTCGCGTAGCAAATGTCCTCGCTTCGCGGAGTCAGGATAGACGGAAAGCGGATCTTCAGCGCCTCGACGATCTGGGCGGTATCATCGACCGACAGGGTCGTTTGGGTCAGGAAGGAAAGCTTGTCGGAGGACTCCGGCTCGAGCAGCGCGACGTCGTCGACGGTCTCGACCAGTGTCATGCTGCCCGGCGGAACCTGGCCGAATGTACCGATCACCTCCGGATGACCGGCATGGCCGATAAAGATGATGTGACGGCCGGCGTCGATCAGCCGCTCGGCCTGGCGATGAACCTTGCTGACCAATGGGCAGGTAGCGTCCAGATAATCCAGCCCGCGAGCCTTGGCTGCAGCCGGCACAAGCTTCGGCACGCCGTGGGCGGAAAATACGACCGGGCGGCCGTCCGGCACCTCGTTCAGTTCCTTGACGAAAACCGCGCCCATGCCGCGCAGCCGGTCGACGACGAAGCGGTTATGGACGATTTCGTGCCGGACATAGACTGGCGGCCCGAAGCGCTCGATCGCCAGTTCGACGATCTTGATGGCGCGATCGACTCCTGCGCAGAATCCGCGCGGCGCGGCGATCAGCACATGAAGCGGTGGCTTGGGCGAACTCATCGGCGGCGATTTAAGGCCTTGCTTGCAGCATTGCTAGGCGCTTCCTATGAACGTCGCACCCTGTCGATAAAGGAAGCCATATCGTGAAGCGTCGCCTTTTTGCCCTTGCCCTGGTCCTGCTTGCCACGGCCTGCTCGCGCGAAGGCGAGATAACCCAGGGCGGCATCTACATTACTCGTTCCGCCTGCCCGCAGATTGGCGTTCCGGCCGCGACCGGCGACATCACCTTGTTCAATCCCGCGAATCGAACCGACGCTGGCGCGATCGACGTTTCCGCCGCAATCACCAATGTCCGGTCGACGTGCGACGAAACGGGCGCCAATATCGTGTCCACCATATCGTTCGATGTCGTCGCGACCCGCCGCGATGTTGCCGAAGCGCGATCCGTAGTTCTTCCTTATTTCACGGTGGCAATGCAGGGCGGCACGCAGGTCGTGGCCAAGAGTGTCGGCAATGTAGGCCTCAATTTCGCCGCGGGCAGCCAGCGAACCCAGACGTCGGGCCAGGCAACGATTCAGGTTTCCCGCGCGGCGGCAACCCTTCCGGAGGATGTGCGCCGTGAGCTAACGCGCCCGCGAAAGGCCGACGATCCCGATGCCGCGATCGATCCGCTTTCCAACCCGACGATTCGCGATGCGGTTGCCCGCGCGACATTCGAACATCTGGTCGGCTTCCAGCTGACCGATACGCAGCTTCGTTACAACGCCACGCGCTAGTCGATTCCGTTGACAGCGCCGCTCGTCGCGGCCACAGCGGCGCCGTCATCCGCAGCCTTGGCCGCGGGAGGCGCGCACGGGAGAGCCTCAGCCACGGCTGGGCGCCGAAGGAGCAACCGCCCCCGGAATCTCTCAGGCCAAAGGACCGCGCGAGCCTGGACAGTCTGGAAAGCGTTCCGAGAGGAACCACCGAAGGGGCAAAGCTCTCAGGTCACGGCGACAGAAGGGGGCCCGGATCAATAAGCGCGCGAGGGCGTATGTCCCGCGTGCCGGGCTTCGAAGGACTTGGCGGCGTGACGGAATCAAGTGAAAACCTGGCCAGACTTCCTCTCGACGGTTGGCACCGCGCGCGCGGCGGCCGGATGGTGCCCTTCGCCGGCTATGAAATGCCGGTCCAGTATGAAGGCATCATGGCCGAGCATCTGTGGGTGCGGAGCCACGCTGGCCTGTTCGACGTCAGCCACATGGGCCAGCTGCTGTTCCACGGCCCGGACGTCGATCGCGCGCTTGAGGCCCTGCTACCCGGCGACCTCGTCGCGCTGAAGGATGGGCGGCTCAAATATTCGATGCTGCTGGCCGAGGACGGTGGGATCATCGATGATCTGATGGCGACGCGGCGCGGTGATCACTTCTACCTGGTCGTGAACGGAGCAACCAAGCATGGCGATATCGAGCAGTTCGAGCGTCGCCTGCCGCGGACGATTGCGCTCGACCATATGAAGGAGCAGGCGCTGCTCGCGCTGCAAGGCCCCGAAGCGGCCGCGGCATTGGAAACGCTGGTGCCGGGCGTAAGCGAACTGAGCTTCATGCAGGCTGGCCTGTTCCACTGGGACGGCAAGCCGCTGTGGATCAGCCGCTCGGGCTATACCGGCGAAGACGGGTTCGAAATTTCGGTCTCCGGCCGCGATGTCGAGTCGCTGGCCGACGCGTTGACGGCGGACGAGCGGGTCAAGCCGATCGGGCTGGGCGCGCGCGACTCGCTGCGGCTCGAGGCGGGGTTGCCGCTTTACGGCCATGACCTGGACGGCGAGACGACGCCAGTGATGGCCAATCTGACCTTTGCCATCAACAAGCGGCGTCGCGCCGAGGGCGGTTTCGCCGGCGCGCTCCGCATCATTGCTGAATTGGAAAACGGGGCCGCGCAGATGCGCGTCGGCCTATTGGTCGAAGGGCGACAGCCGGTGCGCGAGGGCGCCCTGATCCTCGATTCTGAAGGCAGCGAGATCGGCCGGATTACCTCGGGCGGCCATTCGCCGTCGCTCGGTCGGCCGATCGCCATGGGCTATGTCGCCACTGCGCTCGCCGAGCCGGGCAGCACGCTGACTTTGGAGCAGCGCGGCAAGCTGTTCCAGGCGACGGTTACGCCGATGCCGTTCGTCCCGCATCGTTATCATCGCAAACAGGGAGCAGTCGCATGAGCCTCTATTTCACCAAGGAGCATGAATGGATCCGCGTCGACGGCGACGTGGCCACGGTCGGCATCTCCGACCATGCCCAGGAAGCGCTGGGCGACATCGTCTTCGCCGAGGCACCCGAGGCTGGGCGCACCGTCGCCAAGGGCGACG
>DASTOV010000139.1:0-11803 GCA_035720125.1 Sphingomicrobium sp.
TAGTGAATTGCGAATGTCGAAATAATAGGCTTAATTTGGAACATAAGGTTTTATAGAATGAAATGATATGGACCGACTGACTGAACTCGCGACCTTTCTCGCAGTGTTGGATCATGGCGGTTTCGCGCCGGCCGCGCGCGCCTTGCGCAAATCGCCTCCGACGGTGACCCGGGTGATCAGCGATCTGGAGCAGCGGATCGGCGTCCGCTTGTTCGACCGCACATCTCGCCGGTGCATCGCAACCGAGCAGGGAAGCCGTTTCGCGCAGGACGCCAGGGCGGTGTTGGCCAGTTATGATGAGGCAATATCAATTGCCGCGGGCGAGGCCGGATCGCCACAGGGCCATATCCGCATGACCGCACCCTATTTCTTCGGACGGCAACATATCGCGCCGTCGATTCTTCGCTTCCTGGAGCTCAACCCGGGGATTTCGGTCGAGCTGGACCTCGCTGACAGGGTCAAGGACCTCCACGCCGATGGGCTCGACCTCGCGGTACGGATCGGTCCCATCGCCGACGTCACGCTGTTGGCGACGCGCGTTGGATGGTTGAAGCGAGTAATCGTCGGCAGTCCGGCATATTTGGCGAAGCACGGGATCCCCAAGCTTCCGGCCGAGCTCAGCGCTCACAGCAAGATCCAGCATGGCTACCACGTCAACGCGCCCTGGCAATTGACCTCCGGTCGCGGACGTATCGTGCAGGTACCCGTCCAAGCACGATTCACCGTGAATCAGGCCGATGCAGCACTTGCCGCGGCTCGTGCCGGGCACGGATTGGTCACGGCGCTCTCCTACCAGGTCCACGACGACTTCAAGGGCGGGACACTTGTTCGGATCCTGGAAGAGTTTGAATTGGAGCCCTTGCCGGTCTGGTTGACATGGCCGGAAGGGCGAGATCGGTTGTTGAGGGTAAGAATGGCGATCCAGTTCCTGACGGAAAAACTGCGGCATTTGGACGTGATCGCGGCGCAATAGCTTTCGGGCCCAATCCCACCGCGGCAAGATTGTTACGGCCTACATGGTGCCGGGCTGCCCCGTGCCCGTGGTGGACGCGCTCGCGATCCGCCTCAAGTGCTCACCTGTTTCCTCATCGCCCGGGAAGAGCGACTCGATGGCGATTTCCGAAAGGGTGACTTCGAACGGTGTGCCGAACACGGTAACCGTGCCGAAGAAAGAGAGCCTGCCGAATTGGGTATCGAGAATCAATGGGACCGCAATGCCGGCAGCCGGATCCGGCGGCGTTCGGCTGGCCGGCGCAGGGTAGGCGCGAAGTTCATTGTACAATTCTTCCAGATCCGGGTCGCCGCTTGCCGCAATCTGACCCTTCAACCGTTCGAGGACATGGCCTTTCCACTCCCCGAGATTGGCGATCGAATTGGCAAGGCCATCCGGATGAAGGCTCAGCCGGAGGACGTTCAGCGGCGGTTCGAGAAGGGCAGGCGACGCGCCGGCCATCAACAGCGGGATGACCGAATTGCACGCGACCATGTTCCAGTAACGATCGATCGCAAATGCTGGATAGGGCAAATGCCCGTCCAGGATACGCTGGATGGCCGAGCGCGCCTGGTTGAGATCCGGATGATCCAACGAGCGATTGGAATAGCTCGGCGCAAAGCCGGCCGCCATCAACAGGGAGTTTCGATTGCGCAGCGGTATCTGCAGCCGCTCCGACAGGCGGATCACCATGTCGCGTGACGGCCGAGACCGGCCCGTTTCGACAAAGCTGAGGTGGCGCGGCGAAACGTCTGCCTCGAGCGCAAGGTCGAGCTGGCTCATCCGCCGGCGCTGCCGCCATTCCTTCAGCTGGCTTCCAAAGCCGTCATGCGAAACTGCCATTGACATGCCAATCCTGTCTGCCGGGTTCGCCAGATTATCCATTACCCATGAGGTAATCGACCATCTTCCCCGGGATGCTCATCTTCGCGGCGCCGCGGCACAAGTCGCCGCCGGAGCCTGGAGGAAGATGATGTTAAGCCTTTCACCATTCCTGAAACGCGTCCTTTTTGTCGACGCCGCAAGCTGCCTGGCCATGGGCGCCGCGATTTGGCCGGCGGCCGACCTGCTTGCGAGACCCATGGGCCTGTCGACCACCCTGATCGGCGGAGCAGGCATGTTGCTGATCCCCGTTGGCCTGTTCATTCTGTGGCTGGGTACACGCGCGGAAGCGCCAGTCGCCCTTCCGCTTGTCGTCATTGGCGGGAACTTGTTGTGGGCAATCGAAAGCCTTGTCATTGCTTTCGGCGACGCGGGAGTCACGTGGCTCGGGACATTGTTCGTGGCCGCGCAGGGCCTCTTCGTGCTATGCCTTGCCCTGTTGGAAATTGTCGGCCTCAGGCAGAGCGCCAAACCAGTGGGGCGGGCGGAAGCGGCATGAGATGATCGTCGCAGATCATATTTGGTCCATTAAAAAAACGAACATTGGCACTTCCGCAATCTGGATGCCGCTCATTAGGTTGGTTCGTATCCCGAGGGAAAGGCCGGAGTCCGCCGCATGCTGCTCCGGCCTTTCTATTGCCGACAGTTCAGGATTGTCAGCTTTGGCAGGATGACTGCCGGGATTGCCTCATTATCAAATCAGATATATGTATCTACATATCCATGCCGAGACCTTCCATTAAAATCTGCGCGTGATCGCCAATTCGTTGATTCTTTCAGACGCTGATCGGGTGGGCATGTTTCGGCTTTGAGGGATTGATGGAGCCAATTTTCGAACTTCCGCATCGCAACCGATCGGATTCAAATCAACCGAAGGCGCAAGCCGTCTACGAACTGCTGAAAAGTGCGATCCTGTGCGGTGAACTCTCCTCCGGATGCAGGCTGCCCCCTACCAGGACGTCGGGCAAGCGGTTTGGACTGTCACGCAGCACGATGGTTTCAATCTATGAACGGCTCGCGACCGAAGACCTGATCGAGGCGCGCCGAGGGTCGGGCACATTTGTCGCCCTTCGGCCCGATCGGGTCCATCCGCCTGACGTCCTGGCCGAAAAGCCTTCGCCGCCCTCCTGGCTTGCAGAGTCCCTGGGGCACAAAACGCGGCAGTGGCAGAACCGTGCGGCGCACCGCCAACCAGGCACCGATTTTGAACTGCGCCCCGGGCGCGTGGACCCGAAGCAGTTCCCGTTCGACAGGTTTCGCCGAAGCATGGCGAAGGCGCTGCGCCAAATGGAGCGCTCGCCGGCAAATTACGAGCTGGAGCAGCTGAACCAGGGCGACCATCGGTTCCGGCGCGCAATTGCCGACCATGCCACATTGATGAGGGCATTGGTGTGCGACCCCGAACGAATATTGGTAACGTCCGGTGCGCAGCAGGCGCTCGACCTGCTTGCCCGCACGCTGGTGGTATCCGGTAGCACGGTGGTTGCGATCGAAGATCCCTGCTTCGGGCCGCTGGTCGAGCCGTTCATCAGCGCAGGCGCCAGGATCCACCGCATTCCGGTCGATCGCGAAGGTATGGTCGTCGATCTCATTCCGGATGACACCAAGCTTGTCTGCGTGGCACCTTCGAGCCAGTTTCCCCTCGGGATAACGATGTCGGCCAACAGGCGTCATCAGCTGGTCGCATTAGCCAGGGACCGAAACGTCCTGATCATCGAAGACGACTATGGGGGCGAACTTCGAACCGGCGGCAGCCCGCTGAAGACGCTGTACAGCCATGATCCGTCCAACGTCTTCTACATCGGAACCTTTTCGGTGAGCATGTTCCCCTCGTTCCGCCTCGGATTCGTGGTTTCTCCGGAATGGGCGATGCTGCCCCTCGTCAGGGCGAAGAGCCACAACGACTGGCAGTCATCGTCGGTTGTCCAGGCCGCAGCCGCAGCCTTCATAATCGACGGCTATCTTTCCGCGCACATCGCGAAAATGCGGACAATCTACAAGGGTCGGAAGCTGGCCGTGATCAACGCGATCGACGGCAGCTTTGGCGAGCTGCTGCGGCCGATCCCGTCAGCCTATGGCGTCCACCTGGCAGCCGTCGGCAATCCAACGATTGATTGGCAATCGGTTTCAAGCAGGGCGCAGCATGCTGGGGTCCAGGTCTTTTCGCTCGCTCAATTCTACGCCCAAGTGCCGGCACCGGGCCTTGTCTTCGGCGTAGGAGTGGAACCGGAAGAACGGTTGCGCGCGGCGGTCGAACGGCTGGCTTCGCTCATTTGATCGGGTCTTATCGCTGAATCCAAATTGGTCTGATTCCATCTTTCGATTTGGACCTATCCCGGTCGGCAGTCTTGCAGAATCATCTACTTGGGACGGTCCGTCCGATGAGTTGATCCGCACCGGTCTGATGGAAGGGGAGATTAGTCAGATCGACTGTGGTGGGGAGGTTGAAGCGCGTTGCCCCCGAGCAACCTCCCCAAAACCTTCCCAGCACACGGGTCAAGATGCGCTTGGACGCACCATTCGCTGAATCCCCGACGCTGGAATGTGTCGCCAATCACCTAACCATGCGAGTGACGCCGAATTGAGCCACGGTGCTGGCGTGGCTGAACTTCATCCTGTTGGGATCGCTAGATTCTCCCGTCGATTTTGCCTCTCTCGCCATTTGCCGATAATATTGGCGCGATGCTCGCGGGGAGCCGTTGATGAGACCAGTCGTGCAGCGTCAGTGGCCGGATCTCCCGCTGAGGGTTGGTGCACTCCCCTTTCGGGAAACCGACGCTGGGCGTGTCGATATCTTGCTTATCAGGCGACTTGACCGGCATGTATGGACCGTGCCCAAGGGTCGGCTCGTGGCTGGTCGCACCGATCATGAGTCTGCCGAACTGGAAGCGTTCGAAGAAGCAGGTGTTGCCGGCAGCATCTCGGAAACGGCGATTGGCAGCTTCCTTTATAACAAGGCAGCCACGATGAAGCCGGAGCATGCCGAAATCGTCGAAGTCGCACTATTCCCGATGATGGTCGATTGCGAGCTCCCGCAGTGGCCGGAGATGGCCAAACGCGAGCGCCGCTGGTTCCGCCAGCATGACGTGGCCCGGTTCGTGTTGCCGGGAGAATTGCGCGACTTGTTGACGGGCTTTACCGCTCGCGAATTCAATTATCTGGCGTCCGCATAGATAACGATCGGGCGGCGCTGGCTTCCGCCGGACACGCCTCCATCTGTACTTTCCCGAGAGCCGGGACCGGCCTCAAGCCCCGCTCGTTTTGCTGTCACCCTAATGTCACCGAATTGTTTCGCCCCTGCAAAGTGCCGCGCCGAAACAGGGATGATGCTTGGTTCCGGCCAGGCTGTATTGAGCGCTGGTGACCCCTACGGGACTCGAACCCGTGTTTTCGCCGTGAGAGGGCGACGTCCTAGACCGCTAGACGAAGGGGCCACGGCCATGGCGGCAAGGGCGCGCATATGGTGGGTCTTGGCGTGCTAGTCAATCAGGCACTCAAGCTGCGGCGGGTCGAGTCCAGCGCGTCAAGAAACTCGATGCAACTTAGGGCGATGCGCGGTGCGGAGCGACCATCGCCAAATGGAAGGCAGGGCCTCGCCATTTCACGCAGCAGGCGCCGGTTTGTCCTCAACCCGTCGACGGCGGCGATAATGCGCTCCGGATCCGTCCCTACCAGCTCCATCGACCCGGTCGTCAGTGCCTCCGGTCGCTCGGTCTTCTCGCGAAGGACGAGCAAGGGAACGCCAAGCGCAGGCGCTTCTTCTTGCATCCCGCCGGAATCGGTCAGGACGAGGTCGGCAGCCCGCATCGCCTCGATGGTCGCGGCATGAGACAGGGGCGGAACAAGCGCGATGCCGCGCTTCCCGCCGAGCAGACGGTTCATCCGTTCGGTGACTTTCGAATTCGGCGGCAGGATCACCTCGGCCCGCACCCGATTGCCGGCCAGCGCCAGGAGTGCTTGCGCCAAACCATCAAGGCCGGCGCCCCAATTCTCCCGGCGGTGACAGGTTACGAGCAGATTGAAGTTCCGTCGCGGAAACCAGCGCCGCCGCGCCCCCACCGGCAATGGACCGATGAGCTGTGCCAGCGCATCGACCCCACTGTTCCCGGTGATATGGATCTCTCCCGAAACCTGTTCGCGGCGCAGGTTTGCAGCATTGCCGCTGGTCGGCGCGAACAGCAGGTTCGACATTCGGTCGATCGCGACCCTGTTCTCTTCCTCGGGCCAAGGCAGATTGCGATCGAAGGTCCGAAGTCCTGCTTCGACATGGGCCAGCGGAATGCCCAGCTCGCTGGCGGCGGTCGCCCCGCCCAATGCGCTCGATGTATCGCCCTGGACGATCAGCAGCTTGGGTGGGTTCATCGGCAAGAGCCGCTTCAATGCCGATCGCACCAAATCGGCATGCAGCATGGGATCGGGCTGGCCCGGGCAATGGAGGGGTGTTGCGGCAAATCCCCCGAGGCTATGGTCCAGGAGCTCAAGTCCCGGATGCTGGCCGGTGACTAGCAGCCGCGGCGGCTCGCCAAAGTCGGCAAGCGCATGGGCGACAGGGCTCAGCTTGATGGCTTCAGGACGCGTTCCGACAACCAACGCGATACGATACTGGCTCAGCTTTCCCCCTGGCTTCGGCGCGCCGTTTTTCGCCGAAGTCGGCCGGAAGGGCAAGCGCCGGGCTGATCTGGATCAGGAAAGTGCTGGACAAGCGGAGTTTCGCTGTCGCAAGCCATGGGTCTCCCGGGGGGTGAAGTTGGCAAAGCAACCATCGATTGACGGCATCCTGGTGGCCCAGGTCACCGATCTTCATATCGGCTTCGATAGAGGCAATCCGCACGAACTTAACGTTCGCCGGCTCAATATGGTGATCGACCACCTCAATGAAATGCGGCCGAAACCATCGTTGCTGCTTGCGACGGGCGACCTTGTCGAATGGTCTGACGACATCGACGCATATCGCCACATGGTAGCGCTGCTTGCTCGTTGGGAAGGCCCGGTCGTCTGGGCGCTTGGCAATCATGACCAGCGTGAAGCCTTTCGGTCGGTCCTGCCAGACGTTCCAACCGACGAAAATGGCTTCGTCCAGTACGAGGTCGATCATGGCGGGGTGCGGTGGATCGTTCTCGACACACTCGATTCCGGCCGCCACGGCGGAATGATCTGCGAGAAGCGCGCGGCCTGGCTGAAGAAGCGGCTCCGCGAACGCAAGGATGTGCCGACAATCATTGTCTTGCATCACCCCCCGGTTGACACCGGGATCGACTGGATGAGCGCGCTCAGTTGTGAGGATTGGGTGCAGCGGCTGGATGCGGTGGTCCGGCCGGCCAAGCAGGTGATCGGCATGGTCGCCGGCCATGTCCACCGTCCGATCGCGACCAGCTTTGCGGGAAAGCCGCTGACCATCTGCTGCTCTACGGCGCCCTGGCTGGCGCTTGATCTGCAGAATATCGATCCTGCAAATCCCGATGGCCGGACGCTGATCGTCGCCGATCCGCCGGCCTTCGCGCTCCACTATTGGAACGGCGAGCGGTTGCTGACCCATTTCGATGTCGCGGGACCGCGAAATGTCGTCGCTACCTATGACAGCAATGCGCAGCCGATGATCCGCGATTTCCTGCGGGAACGCGGAACGGGCTGACGGGGTCGGCCCATGGCAGTGTTACCGAGGACCGACTGATTTCTAGCGGAAATTGTCGGCGTAGGCCTGGAGCTTCAGGCGGACCGGTGCAGCCGGAACAAGGTGGATGGTGAAGCCTTTGCGCTCGGCATAGGCCAGCGCAGCGTCCTTGCTGTCGAACCTCAAGCGAACCTGAGTCGCCGTGTCGCCCGAGCCGTTCCAACCGGTTAGCGGATCGGGGCGCTGCGGCTGCTGCCGCTCAAACTCAAGTGTCCAGCGGCCGTCTTGGGCCTTGCCGGATTGAGTCGTCTTGCGCTGCTCTTCGATGATGCGGGCGACGATCATGCAGTGCCGATTGGCTTAGGTCGCCCGCGGAATCAAGTGGCTCCCGACGCCCGCTTGGTTTTCAGCGTCGGCGCCGCCACCCCTGGATCGTCGGGCCACGGGTGCTTGGGATAGCGGCCGCGCATCTCCTTGGCGACGTCCCGCCAGCTGCCGCCCCAGAAGGCCGGCAGGTCCTTGGTCGTTTGAATCGGTCGGTTGGCAGGCGAGGTAATGGCAAGCGTCAGCGGAACGCGTCCGCCCGCCACCATCGGATGATCTTTAAGGCCATACAGCGCCTGGGCCCTGACCTCGACCGTTGGGCCACCAGGCGCCGAATAGTCGATCGGATGAGACGAGCCGGCCGGCGATGTGAATTGGGCCGGCGCGAGCCTGTCGACGGCACGGACGGCCTCATGGCCAAGCAGGCCCTGAAGAGCGCTCGTCAGCGACTGGGGGCCGACCGCGTCGAGCCTGCGCTTGCCGTGAAGCAATGGCGCCAGCCAGTCGCGAAGACTGGAGATCAGCGCCGCATCCGACAGCGGCGGAATTGACGGGTCATGCTGTTGCGCGAAGGCCGCCCGCTGGCGCAGGGCAATGGCAGCTTCGCTCCATGGCAGAATATTCAGGCCGTGACGTCGGACCGCGTCGAGCAAACCGGCCTCGATCGCCGCCTGGTTGGGCCTGGGGTCGGGTGCCGAGGATAATTTGATCGAGCCCAGGCGTCGACCCTTCGTTGCGCCGATCCCGGCGGACGCCGGATCGAAACGCACGTCGGTGTAGCTCTCAATTTCATTTGCAAAGAGCGCGTCGACTTCATCGGCGGTGATCGCCGCAGCGGATAGAATTCGGGCGCCCGACGCGGCTCCGGCGACTTCGGCGACCGCCAGCCATTCGCTGCGCGCCAACGCCGAGGCGGGATCGAGCCGGAAGCCACGCCCGCCGACCGATTGCCACTGTTCACCCGAGGAGTCGCGGCGGCGCGACAGGCGGTCGGGAAAAGCGAGGGCAATGGATTTGGCGAGATCATGAGGGTGGACGGTGCCGCTATCCCGGCTCTTCGCCCATCGCGCCGCCATGCCCCTTGCTGCCACGGCGCGCGGAGAGCGATCGCGCAGCCAGTGGCGATGCCGCACCTCCAGGTCCAGGTCCCTGCCGCCCAGTCCACGCTCGGTCAGCAGGACGGCCACCTCCGCCGCGGCCTGGGCAAAGCCGCGTTCGCCCGCCTCAATCAGCATATGGGCCAGCCGCGTTTCCAATGGGATGGCGGCAATGGCGCGGCCGTGGGCGGTGATATGTCCATCGCCGTCGATGGCAGCGACGCGCGCCAGCCGCTGCCGCGCCTCGGCCAGCGCCGGGGCCGGGGGCGGATCGAGAAATGCCAGGCGGGTGGGGTCATTCTCTCCCCACATCAAGCAGGTTAGCAGCAAGCTCGAAAGGTCAGCTTCCAATATCTCCGGTGGATCGTGGGCGGGCAGGGCGGCCGTCGCCGCTTCCTCCCACAGCCGGATCGCCACGCCCGGACCTTGGCGGGCGGCGCGACCCGCGCGCTGGATGACGGCGGCGCGGCTGGCGCGCTCGGTAACCAATCGGGTCAATCCCGCGCCACGGTCGTAGCGCGGCCGCCGGGCGAGACCGCTGTCGACCACGATCCGGACATCTTCAAGCGTCAAGCTGGTCTCGGCGATGGCGCTGGCCAGCACCAGCTTGCGCGTGCCCGGCTTCGGCGGCGCAAGGGCAGCACGTTGCTGCGCGGGTTCAATGGCACCGTGCAACCGGTGCAGAACGATATTGGGCGGCAAGCTCCCCAGGGCCTCCGCAGTGCGCTCGATTTCGGCGACGCCGGGCAGGAAGGCGAGCAGTGAGCCGTCATAATCGTTCAGGGCGCGGCGAATGGCAGAGGCCATTTGCGGTTCGATCCGTTCCGCTGCGTCGCGGCCTTCATGGACCAGCGTTAGCGGATAGCTTTTGCCTTCGCTCTCGATGCTGGGCGGCTGACCGAGCAGCCGGGCAAAGCGCACGCCATCGAGGGTCGCCGACATTGGCAGGATCCTGAGGTCGGGTCGCAGGCCTTGCGCGGCGTCAAGAGTCAGCGCCAGCGACAGATCGCTATCGAGGCTGCGCTCATGCACCTCGTCGAACAGCACCGCCGCAACGCCACTGAGCTCGGGATCCGCCTGGATGCGGGCAAGGTAGACGCCGTGAGTCATGGCAATGATGCGCGTGGCCTTGCCGACGCGGCTATCGAGCCTGGTGGCATAGCCGATGGTGACGCCCGCATCTTCGCCGCGCTCGCGCGCCATATATTCCGCAGCACTCCTGGCGGCGAGGCGGCGCGGCACGAGCAGAAGGATTTGCCGGCCATCGACCCAGGGCTCATCGAGCAAGGCAGGTGCGACACGGGTCGTCTTGCCGGCGCCGGGCGGGGCTACGAGCAGGGCGCGCGGCCCGAAACGCAATGCTTCGAGCAGCTCGGCGAGCACTTCGTCAATGGGCAGGGACGGTTGCTTCACCCTGTTCCCTTGGCAGACGGCGGTGAATTAGGACAGGCCCGCTAACGAGGCTCTTCTTCATTCTCGATCACGGTTGCCGAGGAACCGGGGCTGCCTGCGCGCAACGGCTGGGGAGTGACGATAACGATGCTTCCAGGCCGCAGCACCGTCTGGACATTGTGGCGGAAGTCCCAGGGAGCATCGAACCGGTCGGCCTCGCTCGGGCCGACCTCCATGCCCGCGCCGTTGCCGGCAAACTGCAGCTTGAGCCAATGCTGTCCGGTCTCGTCCCAGGCGCGCAGCGCGTAGGCCCAACCGCCGTTGACGGCGCCGCCGACCCGCACAGGCGCCGACCCGATCTCGACTCCGCCGCGCAGGACGATGGCTCGCTCGTCGGCGATGCTGATGATGACCGAAACCGGTCCTTCCTTCGACCGCTCCGGATGCCATTCATAGGATGCACGGGCAAGGTTGGTGCTGGCCGGGCTAATGGGTGCAGCAAGCTGCGGCGCGACGGAGCGCTGCGGTTCGACCGGCAGGCTGGTAATGATGACCGTCATCCCGGTCCTGGTCGCGCCGAACAGCAGGCTGGAAAATTTCATCGGCAGGCGGATGCAGCCGTGCGAGGCGGGATAGCCGGGAAGGTTTCCAGCATGGAGCGCGATCCCCTTCCAGGTCAGCCGCTGCATATTAGGCATCGGCGCATTGTCGTAGGTTTTCGAATAATGCTCCTGCTTCTTCTCCAGCACGGTGAACACGCCTGTCGGAGTTTCATAACCCGGCTTGCCGCTGGAAATGGTCGACGCACCGATGGGGACGCCATTGCGGAACATGATTGCGCGCTGGGTAGCAAGATTGACTACGAGCAGGCCGGGTCCCTCCGGCGCCGCGTCCGGCGACCAGACAAATTCACCGGTCTTGAGCGTGGAGACGACCTGCAGCACAGGCCGGCCGGCAAGGTCGACTTGCTGGGCGAAGGCGGGAGCGGATAACGCCGAGCAAATCAGCAGTGAGATAAGCAGTTTTCTCATGACCGCCAGCATGGCCAAGCCGTCGGCCAGCGCCATCGGGGATATTGCCCAGTTCCTTCGCTTCTAATGGACTTTTGATTGGAATGGCGTTCTAGACTTGGCGAAGCGGTTCGTGGGGCAATCATGAGCGACGCCTTTGCCTATTTGTCCGTGTTGCTGTCGATCATCCTCGGGCTTGCCATTGCCGAGGTGCTGCAAGGTTACGGATCGCTGCTGCTTTCGCGATCGAAAGTCCGGCTCTACGCGCCGGCGTTGATCTGGTCGGTGATGATGTTGCTGCTGGCCACGCAATTCTGGTGGGCGAGCTTTGGCTTGGCGAAGCGCGAGCATTGGGACTTCGCGGCATTTTCTGCAGTGTTGCTCCAGACGGTAATGATGTTCATGGGAGCGGCCGTCGTCCTGCCAAGGACCGACGCCGACGAGCCGATCGACCTGCGCGAACATTATTATCGGGAGGCGACACCCTTTTTCACGT
>DASTOV010000140.1:0-8175 GCA_035720125.1 Sphingomicrobium sp.
TGGGTTGATCCAGGATTACCGACAACGAAGGTCGCTTCACCATCAACTGGCGCGCGTGGGCTCCACTCCAGATGTTGCGGGATAGTAGCCGGCTTGCCATCCTCATAGGCACGCAGGAAGCTCGCATCCATCGAATAGCGCGGGAAATTGAAATTGTCGGGATCCCCGCCGAACTGGGCCGCCTGCGCCTCGGGTGCCCACACCAGCCGCACGTCCGAATATTTCCGATAACTGTAGAGCTTGTATTGCCCGCCGCCATAAAGCGAGACCACCTGGCACCGCGTCGTGGCGACGTCTGGGCAAGCGTCCTTCTCGATCTGTGCGAGGATGGCGCTGCGAGCCTTTACGGCCGCCTCGCCAGTTGCCGAGCCGATGGCCGCCTTCACGGGCGCAGTGACATCGCGGATCGAAGTGACGACCTCGGCCTGCTGGCCGGCACATTTCTTTTCCTGTTCGCGATTGGCGGCCGTGAAGCCGTCCTTGAGGATATTGTTCTCAGCGCTCGAATTTTGTTCGACGCACGTCGCGACGCAATGGTGGTTGGTAAGGATCAGGCCCGCTTCCGAAACGAAGCTGGCCGAGCAACCACCGGTCAGGCGCACGGCAGCCGCGCGGACCTTGTCGAGCCAGGCCTGGTCCGGCGCCCAGCCATAGCTTCCGCGCGTCTTGCCGGATGGGAACGCGTCAAAGGTCCACATGCCCTCGTCTGCTTTTGCCAGCGAGAGTGGGAGGGAAACGGCGGTCAGGAATGCAAGTGCGCGCGACGCACGGATCATCAACAAACTCCAGAATTGCCAACGATTTAGCCTGCACACTGCACGAAAAAAGACCCGGCGCAAGGCCGGGTCCAATCTAGCGGGGCAAGTCCAAATTAACTCGCGCTCTATTTTTCTTCGATCTTGCGTTCGATGATGATGCGGCGGCCTTCCCTGCGCTCTTCGCGCGTTACCTGGCCGTCCTTGTTCTTATCCATCTCGTCGAAATGCTGAAGGGCCATTGCCTCCGCCTCGGCCAGGGTGATGCGTCCGTCCTTGTTGCTGTCGGCCATGGTGATCATATGGCCGCCGAGCCCGCCCATGCGATGCATGCGGACTGCGTGGCGAGCGTCCTTCCCATCCTTGGCACCTTCGCCGGTCTTTTTACGTTCCTCGCGGATGACCACTCGACGTTCGATGCGTTCCTCGCGAGCCTTGGTGAATTCCTCGCGGCTGATCGAGCCGTTTTTGTCGGTGTCCAGTTTGTCGAACGCGGCGTTTGGATCGCCCATCATCATCACATGGCCGCGATCCTTGTACTTGTCGAAGTCCTTGGCCATCGTTGCGTGCAGTTCATCGATCTCGGCAGTGGTGATCGAGCCGTCCTTGTTGGCATCCATCTTGCCGAAATGGTCGCGGACCATCTGGACCACCTCGGCGCGGGTCATGGTCCGGTCATGGATCGGATGTGGCATCGGCGCGGAGGCAGGCGGGGAAACGGCAGGAGTTGGCGCTGGCTGGGCAACCGGCGCCGTCTGGGAAAGCGCGGCGGTACCGGCCAGCAACGCGGAAGCCGCAATGATCAGATTCTTCATGGGACAGCCCCTCCTCAGTTAAGGAGGGTCAGGGTTAAATTAATGAACCTGTATCGCGCTTGAATGCGCGGCGCTTCGGTGCAATGGCGCGCGCGACTTACCGAACAAGGAATCAATCAGACCCATGGCCCAGTCCCTTCGCCGTGTCGTGCTGGCCTTCTCTGGCGGCCTCGACACCAGCGTGATCCTGAAATGGCTGCAGCAGACCTATGGCTGCGAGGTAGTGACCTTCACTGCCGATCTCGGACAAGGCGAGGAATTGGGCCCGGCCCGCCACAAAGCCGAGCTGATGGGAGTCAGGCCGGAGCATATTTTCATCGAGGACCTGCGCGAGGAGTTTGTGCGGGATTATGTGTTCCCGATGATGCGCGTCAACGCGCTCTATGAAGGGCTGTACCTGCTCGGCACTTCGATCGCGCGGCCGCTGATCGCCAAGCATCAGATCGAAATTGCACGTGCCGTAGATGCCGACGCGGTCAGTCATGGCGCGACCGGAAAGGGCAACGACCAGGTCCGTTTTGAGCTTGGTTATTATGCGCTGGCGCCGGACATCAAGGTGATTGCGCCATGGCGCGAATGGGACCTCAATAGCCGGACGGCGCTAATCGATTTCGCCGAAAAGAACCAGATCCCGGTGCCCCGGGACAAGCGCGGTGAGAGCCCTTTCTCGACTGATGCGAACCTGCTTCACACTTCTTCCGAAGGGAAGGTGCTGGAGGATCCCTGGGCCGAGGTCCCCGACTATGTCTATTCGCGGACCGACGATCTGGTCGCGGCACCCGACACACCGGAAGAGATCACGATCGAATTCAAGGGCGGCGACGGTGTCGCGGTCAATGGCGAACCATTGTCTCCGGCTTCCCTGCTGACCAAGTTGAACGAGCTGGGCAAGCGCCACGGCATCGGCCGGCTTGACCTGGTCGAAAATCGCTTCGTCGGCATGAAGAGTCGCGGAATGTACGAGACGCCGGGTGGCACCGTCTATCACGCCGCCCATCGCGCGATCGAGCAGCTGACACTCGATCGCGGCGCGGCTCATCTCAAGGACGAGTTGATGCCGCGCTATGCGGAGCTGGTCTACAATGGGCTCTGGTTCTCGCCGGAGCGCGAGATGCTCCAGGCTGCGATCGACCATAGCCAGGCCAAGGTCGACGGCACCGTGCGCCTGAAACTCTACAAGGGCGGTGTCCATGTCACTGGCCGCAAATCGCCGCACAGCCTGTACAGTGAAAAGGTAGTGACGTTCGAAGACGATGCAGGTGCATATGACCAGCGTGACGCCGAAGGCTTCATCAAGTTGAATGCGCTTCGCCTCCGCCTGCTCGGAAGGCGCGACCGGGCTTGATCAGGGCGCCGCATCTCCTGGCCCAGGAGCCTGCGGCCGCTGAATCGCCCAGGGGTGCGCCTCGCCCTTGGTGGGAAGGTCGGCCGTTTGTTGCGGCGATGATCCTGCTGGCGTTCGTCCCGCTATTATATCCACAAATTCCGCCACTGGTGGACATTGGTGGGCATATGGGCCGTTACAAGGTCGCGGCCGATCTAGCCGACAGCCCTGTCTTGCAACAATGGTTCTCGTTTCGGTGGCTGCCGATCGGTAATCTTGGCGTCGACCTGCTGGTCGTGCCCCTGGCGAAGCTGATCGGAGTCGAGGCGGCGACGAAGTTGGTGGTCATGTCGATCCCGCCGATGACTGTCGCCGGCATGCTATGGGTCGCGCGAGAGGTCCATAACCGCCTGCCGCCGACGGTCGCATTTGCTCTGCCACTGGCCTTCGGACATCCATTCATGTTCGGCTTCGTCAATTTCGCCTTGTCGATGGCGCTGGCCTTGCTTGCCTTCGGACTTTGGCTGCGGCTCGGCCGGCTCGGAAAGCCGACGCTGCGCGCCCTGCTGTTCATACCAATCAGCTTCGTCGTCTATTTCGCCCACACCTTTGGCTGGGGTACGTTGGGCTTGCTGTGCTTTTCGGCCGAAGCAGTACGCCAGCACGATCGCGGCACCAGCTGGTGGATGGCCGGCCCTCGCGCCGCCTTCCACGCCTCGGCCCTTGCCCTGCCGGCTGCGCTGGTCCTGCTTTGGCGGAGCGAAGCGACCGGAGGCCTTACGCACCTCTGGTTCGACTGGGAATATAAGTGGGAATATCTGCTGCGGATGTTCCGCGACCGCTGGGAGGCGTTCGATCTGGTTTCGGCCGCGGTCGTCCTCTCCGTCCCGCTGTTTGCGCTGGTCCATCCGCGCCTCACCCTGTCGCGCAACCTGGCCTTTTCGGGCCTAATACTTGCGGCGACCTATGTGCTCCTGCCCCGCATCGTCTTCGGTTCGGCTTATGCCGATATGCGTCTGGTACCCTTTGCGGCGGCAATTTTCGTGCTGGCAGTCCGCTTCAAGGCCGAGACCCGTTACCCGCTCGCCACCTGGCTGGCGTTGGCAGCCGCGGGATTCATGCTGGTGCGGCTGGTAGGTACGACAACCAGCATGGCAATGGCTGGACGAAAGCAGGCGGAACAGCTGCAGGCCCTCGATCACATCGAACAGGGTTCGCGGCTAGCGGTGCTAATTTGGGATGAGTGCGAGCAATGGGCCCTCCGCCGGTCCGACCACTTGGGTGCGCTCGCGACGGTCAGGAAGGAAGCTTACACCAACGATCATTGGCCGATGGCCGGATCCAGCCTGCTCAAGGTACGGTATCCGCAGGCCGGCTGGTTCCAGAGGGATCCATCGCAGATCGTCCGAGATCGCGGATGCCGGCATGAGGGCTGGTCGGTTCGCGCGGCGCTTGCCAACCTGCCGCGCGGGGCATTCGACTATTTGTGGCTGGTCGACATGCGGCCGATTCCACGGAAATGGGTCAGCGACTGGAGGCCGATTTGGGCAACCCGGGATTCGATCCTGCTGAAGAAGATTCCGCTCACCGAGATCGACGAAGAACCGCTACCAGGGAAACGCCGAACGGCATCGGCAGCCGGCCGATAAAGTCGCGCTCCATGCCGAACAGCTTGTCCAGCAACTTGTTTACAAGCGGTGACGGCATGGCATCGTCGCTGTCGTCCTTGCCCGTCAACTTGCCCACCAACCGCACCGCGGCAATCGGCGGGAACAGCAGGCTGTTGAATGGCGACAGTAGCTGGATGTCGAATCCGGCGGCCGTGGCCATTTCGCGGATCTCATGCTTGCGATAGCGGCGGTGATGATGATGCGCGACATCGTGCGCGCTCCACATCCACGGATTGATCGGAACGGTAAGCAACAGCGCGCCGCCGGGCTTCAGCCGCTGGTAAATCGCCCTTAGCGAACCCTTGTCATCGGGCACATGCTCCAGCACGTCGAGCAGCGCCACCATGTCATAGCTGTTTGCCGGAAACATCGAGAGATCCGGGAGCGCCGCCTCGACCACCGGCCGCCCCAGCCGTTCGCTGGCCAGCTCGCGAGCGATGGGATCGAGCTCGCTCGCCTCGACGTGGCCGAAGCGGGACAGCATGGCCAGATTGTGGCCAGTCCCGGACCCCAGTTCCAATATGCGCGCACCGCTGGGCGGTCGGACGATCCGTTCGATCACTCCGTCGAGAATGCGGCGCCGGGCGGTAAACCACCAATGCCGGCCATCGAGCCGTGCCATCTGCTCATAGACCTTGCGCTCCATCAGCTGGCATCCTCGCCGCCAATTCTTTCGCGGACGATGTAGAGCGGGCGGCCCTTCGTCTCTGTAAGGATGCGGCCGACATATTCGCCAAGCACGCCGAGGGATAGCAGCTGCAATCCTCCGAGGAACAGGACCGCGACCATCAGCGAGGCATAGCCCGGAACGTCGATGCCCGATGTCAGTGTGCGGATGACAATGTAGATCGAATAGGCCAGCGCTCCGAGGGCCACGAATGCCCCCAGATAGCTCCATACCCTGAGCGGCAGGGTCGAGGCCGACGTGATGCCGTCGATCGCCAGGGTCCAAAGCTTCCAGTAGTTATATTTGGTCTTCCCGACCGTCCGCTCCTCGCGGTGATAGGCGACCGCTGCCTGCTTGAACCCGGCCCATGCGAACAGGCCCTTCATGAACCGGTTGCGCTCGGGCATGCGCCGGATGACGTCCACCACCCTGCGATCGAGCAGGCGGAAATCGCCGGCATGCTCCGGTATCTTGTCGTGACTGAGCCAATTGTGCGCACGATAATAGAGGTCGGCAGTCAGCCGCTTGGGGAAGCTGTCGGTTTTCCTGTCGTCGCGCACACCGTAGACGACGTCGAAGCCGGCGCGCCACTGCTCGATCATTTTCGGCAGCGCCTCCGGCGGGTCCTGCAGGTCGACATCGAGTGGCACGACCGCATTCCCGCGTGCAGCGTCGAGGCCGGCGGACAGCGCGGCCTCCTTGCCAAAATTGCGCGACAGCGAGAGCGCCCGGATGCGTGGATCGGAGGCATTGGCCTTCCGGATCACTTCCAGCGTAGCGTCCTCGCTGCCGTCGTCGACGAACAGGATTTCGAAGGATTTGGCGACCGGGTCCCGGATGCCTTCCAGCACGGGAATGACGCGATCGAGGCAAGGCCCGATTGCCGCTTCCTCATCCTTGACGGGGATGATCAGGCTGAATTCAACCATGTTCATGCGTAGACGAACCGCCGATGCAGGGTGAAGGTCAAGAGCGGCGTGACAAACACCATCGGGACGACCGACCACCAGGTCGGGCCATCCATCTGCTTGACCAGCAGCCAGATGAAGCCCTGATTGACGAGGTAGCCAATCACATTGACCAAGAGGAAGCGGCTCATGCGGACATGGTGTTGGTCGCGCGTGCCATGGTCCTTGAAGCTGTATTCGCCATGGGTGACATAGCTGATGACCGAGAAGACCAGAAAGACGATCGTAAAGCTGATCATCGGACCGATGCCGAGCAGGTCGGTAATAGCCCAATAGCTGCCGGCGACTGCCAGGGTGATACCCAGCCCGGCGAGCCCATAGCGGACAAGCTGCAACAGTGCGGCGCGGTGTTCCGGATCAAGCGATTGAAGGACCGACTGGATCATCGGCTTGCTCTCTAGAGGGTTGTCGCTAGGACACAATGCGAGATTTCGGGGGATGGGGATGATCGAGGAACGGCTGGCTGGATTGCAGGCGAAGCTTGCCGAGCCCTTCTTCCGCCATTGGCGTTGGATGCTGGTTGCCGCATGGCTGCTGTACGTCATCTTCATCACCGCCAGTCGCTGGCAGCCGATCCAGTCCTTCGCGCTTCCCGATACCGACGACAATCTGCGCCTGGCTCAAGTGCGGGCATGGCTGGGCGGGCAGGGTTGGTACGACCTGACGCAATATCGGTTCGATCCCGCGCATGGCGGCGCGAACATCCACTGGTCGCGGCTGGTAGACTTGCCGCTGGCCGCCATCATCCTCATGCTGACGCCGCTGGTCGGCGGTGCGGATGCGGAGCGGGTCGCGGTCGCTTTCGCGCCGCAGATTCCGCTACTCCTGCTGATGTTCTCGCTCGCGCTGACCATGAAGCACCTGGTGAGTGAAAGGGCGTGGCCCCTGCCGGTGATTGGCCTGCTCAGCGCATACTCGACCCTTGCCATGTTCGGTCCACTGCGGGTCGATCATCACGGCTGGCAGCTGGCGTTCCTCGGCCTCGCGGTTTCGGCCATGGCCGATCCGAAGCGTGCGCGCGGCGGAGCGTTGCTCGGCATCGCAACCGGCCTGTCGCTGTGCGTTGGCCTGGAGATGATGATCTACCTCGCCCTGCTGGGCGGCGCGACGGTATTGCTTTGGGTCGCCGATCGCGACCAGCGGCGACGGCTGGCGGCCTATGCGGCGGCGCTGGTGGCTACGACGGGCGTCGGCTTCCTTGCCTTTGCCTCGGAGGCGAATCGCCAGGCAGTATGCGACGCGCTTTCGCCGGTGTGGCTGAGCAACGCTGCGGTCGGGGGGGCATTGATGTTCGGCCTGGCGTTGTTCAGGATCGACGGCTGGAAGGCCAGGCTTGCGGCCGCCATCGTCGCGGGCGGTGCGCTGGCTGCTTTCCATGCAGTGGCCTGGCCGCACTGTCTCCAGCGCCTCGAAGGTGTTTCACCCGAAGCGACGAGCCTGTGGCTGGATCGCGTCAGGGAAGCGCGGCCATTCTACCGCCATGGCTGGAGGACTGCGACGATCGTGATCGCCTTGCCGGCAACGGCGCTGATCGGCTGGGCATTGCTGTGCTGGCGGGCGTGGAAGATGGGCGCCGACGGCCGCAACCTGCTCTACCGGACGATTGCAGTCGCGGTGCCATCCGTGGCGGCGCTGGCTCTGCTGTTTTGGCAGATTAGGGCGGGGCCAGCGGCGCAGATGATGGCGCTTCCCGCGACGACGGCGTTGATTGTCCTCCTTGCCGGGCCCTGGCTTCGCGCCCCCCAGTTGTGGAAACATGGCCTGGCGGTCGTGCTCGTGCTGTTGTCGTTCGGGGCGGCAGTGCCGGTTGCTTTGCAGCTGGTACCCGCGGAAAGGACCAGCCCGGCCCGGGTCAAGGTGGCGCAGGCCAACAAGAAATGCCCGAGCATTGCAGCCCTTGAGCCGATCAACCGACTGCCGAGGGGCACGATCTTTACGTTCATCGATCTTGGCCCGCGACTGATCATTGCCACGCA
>DASTOV010000141.1:0-8878 GCA_035720125.1 Sphingomicrobium sp.
CTGGCGCAGGGCTGGACGCGACCCCAGACCGGGCACGGTGGTGCCGCTCTTCTCACCCCCCGACGAGCTTTCCCCGGCGGCGATGCGCTACATCGTCGAGCAGAAACTGGACAACCGGGGATTTGCCGCGTCGCTGGTCGATGCGGCGGTCAAGGGTCATGTCCGCCTGATCGAGGAGGACGGCGGCTGGTTCAGCAGCAACAAACGGCGGATCGAGCGCTTCGTCTACGGGGAAACGCAGCCGCTTTCACCGGCTGAACAGGCGTCCCTCAACACGCTGGTAAGCCCAAATGAATCCTTGCTGATGGATCAGAAGAATCACGCCACCTTCTCGGCCGCGAAAAAGGCGCTGACCGACCGCTTTGTGCAGGCCTATGAAGGCAAGCTGTTTCATCGCAATTATGAATGGATCGTCGCGGCGGTCGTTACGATGGTCGCGGCATTCTGGCTGACGGCCGTTGCGGTGGTGGTCGCCGAAGGCGCGACCGGCAACCTGCTGCCGCTGCTCTCCGTGGCTGGGCTGCTCATTTCGGTGATGCTGTTCCATGCCGCGCCAATCAATTTTGGCGGCGGCCGTTGCCTGTTGAGGGTTGTGGCGGTGGTGATTGGCATCGCGGCAGTGCTCGCCGGTTTTCCGATCATCCCGCAGGCCCTGGCTACCGGCAATTGGATTCCGCTGGCCATCCCGTTGATCGGACTTCCGTTCGTGATCAGCAGCTTCTGGTGGATGTCCGCTCCAACCCTGGAGGGGCGCGCGGTGCTCGACCGCATTGCCGGGTTCAAGCAATATCTCTCGATTACGGAACGCGAGCGCCTGGACCGGATGCAGGCACCGGAGGACACGCTGCAGCTGTTTGAGCGCTACCTCCCATATGCCATTGCGCTCGGGGTCGAGAACCGCTGGGCCGACCGCTACACCGGGCTGCTCGCCGCCGCAGCGGCCGCGCCAGGGGCAAGCCAGGGTTTCGCCTGGTACTCGGGCAGCCACAGTCCCTGGGACGATGCCGGCGGTTTTGTCGGCGATATCGGCTCGTCGCTGGCCAGCACCATCAGTTCCGCATCGACCGCGCCGGGATCGTCGAGCGGCTCGGGCGGAGGCGGTTCGTCCGGAGGCGGTGGTGGTGGCGGCGGCGGCGGAGGCTGGTGACCTTTGGCCGTCATCCCGGGCTTGATCCGGGATCCCCCTTCCTATTGGTTCAGCCCCTGGCCGGTCGCCTGAAATAGCCCATCGGCCCGCCACGATAGGTCGCATCTGCCAATCGCTCAAAGCCGAGCCGTTCGGCAAGCTTCATGGATGGGGCATTATCAATGTCGATGATGGCCGGCACGGAAACCGCTCCAACGGCCTCGTCGAACCATTGTAGCGCGGCGCTGCCGGCCTCGAAGGCAAATCCCTTGCCCTGGCCCTGCGGGCTGAAAATCCAGCCCATTTCGGGTTCGCCGGCGATCGACGGTTGCATGTCGCGTTGGAAATCGAAGAAGCCGACGTGACCGATGGCTTGGCCGTCAGGCTGCTGCTCGACCACCCAAAGCCCGATACCAAGCACGCCCCAGAAGCCCGCTCCCGTCATGGCGCGACGCCAGGCATCCTCGCGGCCGATGGTGCCGCCGACGTGGCGCATGACGTCCTCGTTTGCATGCGTCGATGCGAAATATTCCACGTCGGACGGGCGGATGTGGCGCAGTACAAGCCGCTCCGTCACAAGGGTCGGAGCGACGTGCCGGCTGATTTCTGGAATGTGAAACGGGCTCTGCACCCGCTCACCAGCTCCGTGCTCGGCCATCCCCCGGATGACCTGCGCGCGTCACTTCTTGGCGAGCGAGAGGCCGCCGAAGCGCTTGTTGAAGCGCGCAACCTGGCCGCCCGTATCGAGCATCTGGCCGCGCCCGCCGGTCCACGCCGGGTGTGCGGTCGGGTCGATTTCAAGGTGCAGCGTGTCGCCTTCCTTGCCCCAGGTGGACCGGGTCTGGAACTTGGTGCCGTCGGTCATCTCGACCGTGATGAAGTGATAATCGGGGTGCGTCCCGCTCTTCATGATCTGTTCCTTGTACGTTGGCTGGTTCCAACCAGCCTCGAAATTGAAGCGCGCCCCTAGCTTAAGCCGCCCTGCTTGACAAGGCGTGCGGAGCGGGAGCAGGCACGCGCCCAGCGACCAGGGTTCCCGCGGTGTAATGCCGCGGGCGAAGGGGGAAGCCGGCGAACATCCGGCACTGTGCCCGCAACTGTGATCTCAGCGCGACGCTGAGCGTAGTCAGATACCCGCCCTGGCCCGTCGTCCGCTCTCCGGCCGGGACCAGCCGCGAGACGTGGGAGAGCCGCTGCTCGCGGTCCTTCCCTCCGTGACGACTTGTCATGGAAAGGAAGGATTGCAAGTGATTGATCTACCGACTGAACCACCCGCCATTGTCATTACGGCCTCGCGCACCGAGGAAGAGGCGTCCGAGACCCCGGCCAGCGTCACCCTGATCGACGCCCGGCGCATCGGACGCATCGGTTCGCCCCTTGTCCTCGACCTGCTTCGGCTCGCGCCATCTGTTGCGGTCGCGACAAGCGGCCCTGCGGGATCGTTGACCCAGGTCCGGATCCGCGGAGCCGAAGCCAATCACACGCTGCTGTTCGTCGAAGGGATCCGCGCCAATGACCCCGCTGCCGGCAACGAACCGCGCTTCGAGCTATTGAACGCCGACCTCGCCAGCCGGATCGAAGTGGTCCGCGGCCCGCAATCGGCCTTGTGGGGTTCGGAAGCCATCGGCGGCGTGGTTGCCGTCAACGGTGCTGTTCCGGGTTCGGGCGGCACGCAGGCTTTCGCTGAGGGCGGAAGCCGTTCCAGCTGGCGTGGCGCGGCGCGCGGCGAAATTGGGAACGAAGATGCGGGCCTTTCGCTAGGCGTCGCCGGTCAGCGCAGCGACGGCATCGACAGCTTTCTTGGGGGCGGGGAAAGGGACGGGTACGACAATCTCGGCCTTCGCGTCGCCGGCCGATATCGGTTCAACCCTACCCTGCTCCTTGGCGCCTCCGGTTTTGCGCTCAGGGGAAACAGCGAGTTCGACGGCTATGATCCCGTCACCTTCCTGCGCGCCGATACGCTGGACGAAACGCACAACAAGCTGGCGGCGGGACGCCTGTTCTCCGAGATCGGCGAGCGCGCAGGAAGCTACGCCCTCGCCTCCGCAAGCCTGCTGGGTTCCTCGAACGACAACAAAGTCGGCGACCAGCCGGTCAACCGGACGGAGGCGGCCCGGCGGACGCTGGCCGTCGAGGGTGGCCACCGTTTCGGCAGGCTCCAGCTGATCGGTGCCGTCGAGACTGAGCGGGAGACCTTCGAGGCACGCGACACTGCCTTTGGCGGCTTCACCAATCAGGACCGCACCCGCCAGCATCACTCGCTGACCGTCGAATGGCGCCTGGGCGATCTGGGCCCGGTGAGCGCCGGGCTGGCGGTCCGTCATGACGCCTTCTCGCGGTTCAAGGATGCGACCAGCTTCCGTGCCTCCCTTCGGACCGAGCTTGGGAGTGGGTTTTCAGCTTCGGCCAATTTTGGCGAAGGCATTGCCCAGCCGAGCTTCTTCGATCTTTACGGCTTCTTCCCCGGCTCCTTCGTCGGCAACCCCGATCTGAAACCCGAGTCCAGCCGCGGCGGGGATATTTCGCTGCGCTACGCGACTGACGACCTTGGCGGAGCGATCACCTACTTCCGGCACCGGCTGACCGATGAGATCGTCACCGTCTTCCTGCCCGACTTCACGTCAACCGCGCTCAATGCTGATGGCAGGAGCAAGCGGCATGGTTTTGAACTCGAAGGATATTATCACCACTCGGAGGCGCTCCGGCTAACGTTCACCTACTCCTGGCTCGACGCTACGGAGCCGGCAGTCGATGGCGGCCAGCTCAAGGAGCCTCGTCGCCCGAAGCATGGCGGCAGCTTCGCGCTCGACGGCGCCCGGGGCCGCTTCTCCTATGGCGCCGCCATCGCCTATTCCGGTAAGCGGCACGACACCAATTTCGATGTCTTCCCGGCGCAGGATGTAAGGCTGGACGCCTACTGGCTCGCCAGTGCCCGGGTCGCTTACCGGATTGCCGGCCCGGTCGAAGCGCATCTGCGCGTCGCCAACGCCTTTGACGCGGAATATCAGGATGTGGTCGGCTATCGGACCGAAGGGAGGAGCATCCATGCCGGGCTTCGCGTCGCTTTTGGTGGCTAGCGCGGCTGCCGTCCGGGTGGCGTCGCTCAACATGTGTGCCGACGAATATCTCCTCCTGCTTGGCCGGCCGCAGGAGATCGCCAGCGTCAGCCGCCTGTCGCGCGATCCGGCTGACAGCATATTGTGGCGCCTTGGCCAACGCTATCCCGGGAACCGTGGCGACCTGGAAAGCGCGCTCAAGGCCCGCCCCAACCTCGTCATCACCATGGGCGGCGGCGGACGAGGCACGGCGATGATCGCCCGGCGCATGGGCCTCAGGACGATCGACCTCCCCTTCCCCATGACCATTGGCGATGTCGCAAGGAACATGTCGGCGGTTGCGGGCGCGTTGGGCGATCCGCTCCGCGCGCTCCCCTGGCAAGACAGGCTGTCGAGACTCCAACATGTCCAACCGGCCCAGAGGGACGCGATTTTCCTGGGTGCTGGCGGCAACAGCGTCGGAGCGCAATCGGTCGAGGCGGAATGGATGCGGCTGGCGGGCCTTCGCCAGCGCGCGCTCCCCGGTGGAAGGGCCGGCCTCGAACTGCTCGCCACTCGCCCTCCGGCGGTGTTGCTCCGCTCCACGTACCGGCGCTCCGAGCGCTCGCTCGGCCAGACCTGGCTCGAACATCCGCTGGCCAGCCCCGGGAGATCGCGGATCATTGCCGTAGACGGGCGGCCTTGGACTTGCGCCGGACCGTTGATGCTGGACGAGGTCGAACGGCTGCGGAGGGCGTTGTGAGGCTGCTGATCGTTGCCCTGCTGCTGCTTGGCGCAGCCGCCCATTTGCTGCTGCCGCTGGGGCCGCTGCGCGAGGCGCAGATGGTCGATCCTGGCCTTGCCGACCTGATCCTCGTCGAGCTTCGACTGCCGCGCACCCTGCTCGTGCTCGGTTATGGCGCGGTCCTCGGCGTCAGCGGCGCGGCGTTGCAGGCGATTTTCGCCAACCCGCTCGCCTCGCCGGATATCAGCGGCGCCTCGAGCGGGGCGGCGCTGGGTGCCGTGCTGGGCGGTTATTGGCTTGGCGTGACGCAGCCGCTGCTGCTTGCGGCATGCGGGGCGGTGGGAGCGCTTGCGATGCTGGGCTTGCTGGTGGCGCTTGCAGGTCGCAGGGCTGACACGGCCACCCTGCTGCTCGCCGGCCTTGCGATCGCTCTCGCTGCGGGAGCGGCGACCAGCCTGGCATTGGCGCTGGCCCCTTCTCCCTTCGCCTTCTACGATGCCTATGACTGGCTGATGGGCAATTTCGCCGACCGCAGCCTGGCGCAGGCGGCCGCGGCGCTCATCCCGGCGAGCTTTGCTGCCCTCCTGCTCTTCCGGAGGGCACGGGCACTCGACCTGATCGCGCTGGGAGAGGATGTCGCGGCATCGCTCGGCCTGAAACCCCGGCGTCTTGCCATGGAGGTCGTTGCCCTTTCGGCGATTGCGGTCGGCGCCTGCGTTTCGGTGGCGGGCGCGATCGGCTTCGTGGGTCTCGTCGCGCCGGTTTTCGGACGATATTTGAGCCGTGGGCACCCGGGGCGCGCCATGATACCGGCAGCGGTCATCGGCGCCATCCTGCTGATCGTCGCCGACCTGGTGGTCCGCGCTGTCCCCCTCGACCGCGCTATCCCGGTCGGCGTGATTACGGCCCTGTTCGGCACGCCCCTGTTCGTTTGGCTGGTGGTCACGATGCGACGGAGGGTGACGGCATGACGTCGCTTTTTGCTCGCCAGCTGGCAATTGCCGGCCGCCTCCGCCCGACCGATCTCGATGTCGACGCCGGGGAGCTGGTGGCGCTGATCGGGCCCAATGGCGGCGGCAAGACGAGCCTGCTGCGGTCTATCGCCCGGATCGAGGGCGCCGCGGGCACCGTCGCGATTGATGGCGAGGATGTCGACCTTGCTCCCCTTGCCCGTCGTCGCCAGCTCCTGTCCTTCCTCCCGGCTTCGCGCGACGTGGCGTGGCCGATCAGCGCGCGGGACGTGATTGCGCTTGGCCTCGATCGCCCTGACGCGGAGCGCATTGACGAGCTTATCCATTTGTTTGAACTGGAGAAATTGTCTGACCGGCCAGTCAGCCGGCTATCGACCGGGGAGCGGGCCCGTGTCCTTGCCGCCCGCGCGCTTGTAGGAAATCCACGAATTCTCCTGCTGGATGAACCACTTAGCAATCTAGACCCCTATTGGGTCCTGCGATTTCTCGACATTTTTGAAACCGCTGCAGCATCCGGTCAGGCGGTCATTGTGGCGCTTCACGATCTCACCCAGTTGCACCGCTTCGACCGTGCCCTGCTCATTGCCGACGGCAAGGTCCAGATGGACGATGTGCCCGCCGGCCTGATGGCGAGCGAACGCTTCGAGGAGGTCTTCCGGATCCGACAGTCAGCGGGAAGCTGGGCGATCAGGAACTCGGTGGATCGGCAATCATCGCTGTGAAGTTGGCCTCGGCGACGACCTTGCCGTCGACCGATGCCTTGCCGGCGAACTTGCATACCGTTGCCCGCTTCTGGACGAACTCGACGTCGAGCCGCAGCAGGCAGCCCGGCTCCACGGGGTTGCGGAACTTCGCTCCCTCGATCGCCATGAAGTAGACCAGCTTGCCACTGTCGGCGAGGCCCAGGCTCTCGACGGCCAGGACGCCTGCAGCCTGCGCCAACGCCTCGACGATCAAGACGCCGGGCATGATCGGGCGCCCCGGGAAATGTCCCTGGAAAAAGCCCTCGTTCATGCTCACCGCCTTGATCGCGGTGATCGACTGGTCGACGATGACTTGTTCGACCCGATCGACAAGCAGCATCGGGTATCGATGGGGAAGCGCCGCCATCACCCGCCGGATATCCAGCGGGCCGATAACGGCGCTTGAGGTCCCTTCGGTCACCGCCCCTGCGGGGTCTGCTGTTGCTGTTGCTGGGGCAGCGGCGTTAGGCTGACTGCCGGCAACGCGGTGTTCAGCGCGGCGAGCACTTCATTGGTGACGTCGGTTCCGGTGCCATGCGCAAGCGTCGAACCCATGTCCACCGCCAGGTTGGCACCCTTCTGAGTCATGACCTGGCTGATCACGGGCTTTAGTCGTTCGTTGATCTGGCGAACGACATTGGCCTGGATCGACTGGATATTCTGCTGGCCTCGGGCGAGTTCCTCGTTCGCCTGTTCCTGACGCTGCTGGAATGCCCTGACGCGGTTCTGGAGCGCCGCATCGGGCTGCTTGCCGGCCAGCGCCGTGATCGCGGTTTGAATCGCCTGACCCTCGGGCCGAAGTTGAGTTTCCAGGGTCTGTTGGCGATTGCGCAAGGTGGTGAGCTGCGATTGGAGCTGGGTTTGCGCCGTGCGGCAGGCGTTACAGTCCCGGTAGATGCGATCCGTATCGACAACTATGACGACAGCCGCTGGAGCGCGTTGTGCAAGTGCGGGGGCTGCAATTGCGGAAACCGCAATCAGGGCGGCGGCAATATTCTTCATCATTAGAATTGAGTTCCTACGTTAAATGAGAACAGTTTGGTTTCATCGCCTTCCTGCGTGATCAGGGCCTTGGCGATATCGATACGCAGCGGGCCGAACGGCGACACCCAGTTGACGCCAACACCGACAGAAAGCCGTGGCTTGGCGGAATTTCCAAGGAACCGCTCCGTAAAGCCCGTACCGGAATTATAGACAAAGCTGGCGGGGTTGGGGTGAGCGATGTCGGGCGCAGCAGCTCGCTGGGCGCAGGTCTGGCCATCTACAAGTGGATTGAGCGTGATGGTATCGGGGGTCGTATCGGTGTCAGGACCGTCCGCGCCGGTACAGGTGCCCGGGAAGTTGACCAGTTCGGGCTGCTTCAATTTGAAAACCGAACCGACATCAACAAATGCAGACGGCCTCAGACCCAGGCTTCTAAGCGCTGAACTGGTCGGAAATTCCACCTCCAGCCGGCCCATGTAGTAGGCGCGACCGCCCAGCGCATCACTGAATATGAAATCTGCTTCCTCGTCGACCACGGGCGGGCCTGTCACCGGATCGCCGGCGACATAGGGCAAGCGAACAACGCGCGGACCTATACCGCGGATATCGAAACCGCGCATTGTCGGGCCGAAGAATCGGTCGGTCAGGCGAACAGCTTCCTGACCCGGGTTCTCGGCGTCTTCAAGCGGATGAATATAGCCACCCTCCCCGTGAATCGAGAGGACGAAGCCAGCGGGAAGGCCCCAATATTTGGTCGCGTCGAGCCGCGTGCGAAGATATTTCACGTCCCCGCCCAGCCCTGCAAAGTCCTGGCTGGCGACGAGGCGATGACCGCGAGTGGCACGTATGCCGTTGGTGTTGTCGTAGGCGACCGTATAGCCGATCGCCGAAGTCAGGTTCTTGCCAAGCTCATCGCAAAGATAGCGACCTGCCTTCAGCGGGTCGCAAAATGCCGGCAGCGGGCCATCCCCGTCAGGATCGGTGAAATAGATGTCTTCATCGAGCGAAATGTCGTCCTGGACCAGAGAATAGCGCGTTCCGAAGGTCACATATTCCGTGACCGGGAAGCCAAGCCGAACCACGCCGCCGATCGACTGCTGCCCATAGGTTTCATCGCGATTGTCATTCTCGTCGTAAACGAATGAGTTATAGTCTCGGTAGTAGAGCTCGCCGCCCAGCAGGATGTTCTTGTCAAAAAGATAGGGTTCGGTGAATCCTGCCTGCACGCCCTTGGAATAGCGCGAATAATTGACGCCCGCCTGCAGGATCTGGCC
>DASTOV010000142.1:0-12945 GCA_035720125.1 Sphingomicrobium sp.
GACGATCTTTCGCGCGCTTTCGGACCTCATCGGCAAGCCGCTTCCGTTCGACCGCTTCGACCAACTCCGAGCGGCGATGATCGCCGAAGTGCCTGAGCTGGGCATCGACGGGATCATCGACATGCCCTGGTCGCCGCCGAAGCTCGACGCGAAGGCGTCGGGTCCGGTCAACTATCCGATCAAGGACTTCTACCTGACCAACGCTATTTGCCGAGCCAGCCCGACGATGCGCCGCTGCTCGGAAGAGCTGGTCCATGGCCAGCAGTATTTGGAGGCGGCGGAATGACCGCCACCTTCCAGGACTGGGGCATGAGCTACGACTGGGCGTGGTTCACCGCGACCATCGTCGGCATCCTCGTCATCGCCCTACCGCTGATGCTGGCGGTGGCGATGATCATCTATGCCGAGCGCAAGATCTGGGCGGCGATCGCGCTGCGCCGGGGGCCGAACGTGGTCGGCCCCTGGGGCCTGCTGCAAAGCTTCGCCGACGGTTTGAAGGTGTTCCTCAAGGAAACGATCATCCCGTCGAGCGCCAACAAGGGCCTGTTCCTGATCGCGCCGATCATCACCTTCACCGTGGCGCTGATCGTATGGGCGGTGGTGCCATTCGACGTCGGCGTGGTTCTGACCGACATCAATGTCGGCCTGCTCTACATCCTCGCGGCGAGCTCGCTGGGCGTCTACGGCGTGATCATTGCCGGCTGGGCGTCAAACTCCAAATATCCCTTCTTCTCCGCGCTCCGCGCCGCGGCGCAGATGGTGAGCTACGAAGTGTCGATCGGCTTCGTGCTGATCTGCGTCGTACTCTACGCTGGCACCTTCAACCTGACCGAAATCGTCATGGCGCAGAAGGGCAATATCTTCGGGGTGATCAGCGCCTATGGGCTCAACCCGCTGCTGTTCCCGATGGCGGTGGTGTTCCTGATCAGCTCGATGGCCGAGACCTTCCGCACCCCGTTCGACCTGGTCGAGGCGGAGAGCGAGCTGGTCGCGGGCCACCAGACCGAATATTCGTCGATGAGCTTCGCGCTCTTCTGGCTCGGCGAATATGCCAACGTCATCCTGATGTGCGCGCTCAATGCCATCCTGTTCTGGGGCGGGTTCCTGCCGCCGATCGACTGGGCACCGCTTTACTACATCCCCGGCATCCTTTGGCTGTTTGCCAAGATGGGCTTCTTCTTCTTCGTCTTCGGCTGGGTGAAGGCGACCGTGCCGAGATATCGCTATGACCAGCTGATGCGGCTGGGCTGGAAGATCTTCCTGCCGCTGTCGCTGCTGTTCGTCGTGCTCATCTCGGGCTGGCTGATGTGGACCAGAGTAGGAATTGGCGGATGATCGCGCGGACCATCAAGGCCTTCACGCTGTGGGAATTCGTCAAGGCGCATGCCCTGACGCTCAAATATTTCTTCAAGCCCAAGGCGACCATCAACTATCCTTATGAGAAGGCGCCGCAGTCGCCCCGCTTCCGCGGCGAGCATGTGCTGCGCCGCTATCCCAATGGGGAAGAGCGGTGCATCGCCTGCAAGCTGTGCGAGGCGATCTGCCCGGCGCAGGCGATCACCATCGAGTCCGAGCCGCGCGAGGACGGCAGCCGCCGCACCACCCGCTACGACATCGACATGGTGAAGTGCATCTACTGCGGCTTGTGCCAGGAAGCCTGCCCGGTCGATGCCATCGTCGAGGGGCCGAACCTCGAATTTTCGACCGAAACGCGAGAGGAATTGCTCTACGACAAGGCCAAGCTGCTGGCCAACGGCGACCGCTGGGAGCAGGCGATCGCCGCCAACCTTGCCGCCGACGCAGCCTATCGTTAAGCGCGCCGCCAACCGGGGAACCAAGTGATCGCAATCTTCGCCTTCTACCTGTTCGCGACCTTGACCATCGCCTCGGCGGTGCTGGTCATCTTCGCGCGCAACCCGGTGCACAGCGTGCTGTGGCTGATCATGGCCTTCTTCAATGCCGCCGGCCTGATGCTGATCCTCGGCGCCGAGTTCATCGCCATGCTGCTGGTCATCGTCTACGTCGGCGCGGTGGCGGTGCTGTTCCTGTTCATCGTCATGATGCTCAATATCGACTTCGCGGCCCTGCGGTCGGGATTCACCAAAAACCTGCCGTTCGGACTGATCGTCGCGCTGGTGCTGCTGGCGGAAATCATCGTTGCCGTATCGGCATGGAAGGCGGGCCCGGTTACGGGCGGGGCGCAGCTCGCAGAGACAACCCAGCCCAATATCGAAGCGATCGGGGAACTGCTCTACAGCCGGTTCCTCTTCCCGTTTGAAATCGCCGGCCTGATCCTCTTGGTGGCGATGATCGGCGCGATCGTGCTGACTCACCGCAGTCGAGGCGATGTGCGCGGCCAGAAGGTGTGGAAGCAGGTCGACCGCCGCCCGGATGAGGCCGTGGTGCTTGAACAGCCCAAGGTGGGCGAGGGGGTGAAGCTGTGATCGGTCTCACCCATTATCTCGCCGTCGCGGCAATCCTGTTCACGCTGGGCGTGCTCGGCATCTTCCTCAATCGCCGCAACATCATCCTGATGCTGATGGCGATCGAGCTGATATTGCTCGCGGTGAACATCAACCTGGTGGCATTCAGCGCCTATCTCGGCGACCTCACCGGTCAGGTGTTCGCCATGTTCGTGCTGACCGTCGCCGCGGCGGAGGCTGCCATCGGCCTCGCCATCCTCGTCATCTTCTTCCGTCGCCGTGGCTCGATCGCGGTCGACGACGTCAACCGGATGCGCGGCTGATGCCCATTTCTGAATCCGTCTTGTTGATCGTTTTCCTGCCGCTGCTCGCGGCGATCGTCGCGGGACTTGGCGGCCCCGTCATCGGCAAGACCGCGTCAAGGGTCGTCACCACCGGTGCGCTGATGATCGGCGCGGCGCTGAGCTGGCCGATCTTCCTTTCTTATCTTGGCGGAAACGCCGAGCCCGTGGTTGTGCCGGTACTTGACTGGATCCGTTCGGGCGACATGGTTGTCGACTGGGCACTGCGCGTCGATACGCTGACCGCGGTGATGCTGGTGGTGGTGACGACCGTCTCCAGCCTCGTCCACCTCTACAGCTGGGGATATATGGAGGAGGATCCGAGCCAGCCTCGGTTCTTCGCCTACCTCTCGCTGTTCAGCTTCGCGATGCTGATGCTGGTGACGGCCGACAGCCTGGTGCAGATGTTCTTCGGCTGGGAAGGCGTCGGCCTTGCCTCCTATCTCCTCATCGGCTTCTGGTATCACAAGCCCTCGGCCAATGCGGCAGCGCTGAAGGCATTCGTCGTCAACCGCGTCGGCGATTTCGGCTTCAGCCTTGGCATTTTCGGCACCTTCCTCGTCTTCGGCACCGTCTCGATCCCGGCAATCCTCGAGGCGGCGCCGGGAATGGCCGGATCGACCATCGGATTCGCCGGCCTTCGCGTCGACACGATGACCCTGCTGTGCCTCCTGCTGTTCGTCGGCGCGATGGGCAAATCGGCGCAGCTTGGCCTGCACACCTGGCTTCCTGACGCCATGGAGGGCCCGACCCCGGTCAGCGCGCTGATCCACGCCGCGACCATGGTCACCGCCGGCGTGTTCATGGTCTGCCGCCTCTCCCCGATGTTCGAAGTGAGCGAGACCGCGCTCACCGTCGTCACCTATGTCGGCGCGGCGACCGCCATCTTTGCCGCGACTGTCGGCACAGTGCAGAACGACATCAAGCGGGTGATCGCCTATTCGACCTGCTCGCAGCTGGGCTACATGTTCTTTGCCGCGGGTGTCGGCGCCTATGGCGCGGCGATGTTCCACCTCTTCACCCACGCCTTTTTCAAGGCGCTGCTGTTCCTTGGTGCCGGCTCGGTCATCCACGCCATGCATCATGAACAGGACATGCGTTTCTACGGCGCGCTGCGTAAGGAAATCCCGATCACCTTCTGGGTGATGATTGCCGGTACGTTGGCCATCACCGGTGTCGGCATTTTCGGCTTCGGTTTTGCCGGCTATTTCTCCAAGGACGCGATCCTGGAGAGTGCCTGGGCGGCGGGCAGCATTTCCGGCACCCTTGCCTTCGTCATCGGCGCATTCGCGGCGCTGCTGACCAGCTTCTACAGCTGGCGGCTGATCTTCATGACATTCTACGGAAAAGCCCGCTGGGCCGGCAGCGAGCATATCCAGCATGCGGTCCATCATGTGCATGAGAACGCGGGCGAAATCGCTGCCGACCACGACAGTGCGCATGACCATGACGTGAAGGCCAGGGAAGGCACCGCCGGCTATCATCCGCACGAAAGTCCCTGGACGATCCTGGTTCCGATCTGCCTGCTGGCGGTCGGTGCCATCTTTGCCGGCCAGCTGTTCCACGACGCCTTCATCGAAGCCGAGCATGGCCCGGCATTCTGGGCCGGCAGTGTCGCCTTCGACGAACATCTGGCACATGCGATGCACGAAGTGCCGGCCTGGGTGAAATATGCCCCGTTCGCCGTGATGCTGATCGGCCTCGCCATCGCCTACCGCAACTATATCGCGGTGCCGGGTGCCCCGGCGAAGTTCGTTGGCATGTTCCCGGGCCTGCACAAATTCCTGATGCACAAATGGTATTTCGACGAGCTTTACGACTTCATCTTCGTCCGCCCGGCGATGCGCCTGGGCCGCCTGTTATGGAAGGGCGGGGACGAGCAGGTCATCGACCGGTTCGGGCCGCACGGCGCGGCCTATGCGGTCGGCGTCGGCAACAAGATCACCGCGCGACTGCAGAACGGCTATGTCTATAGCTACGCTCTCGCCATGCTGCTCGGCCTGATCGGAGCCGCATCCTGGGTCTTCTGGTGGATTCAATGAGCGGCGTTCCGATCCTTTCCATTCTGGTCGTGCTGCCGCTGGTCGCCGGCATTATTGCCCTGTTCCAGTCGGCCAACGGCGCGCGCTGGAATGCCCTGATCACGACGCTCATCAGCCTGGCGCTGGGTATCTGGATGTGGACCGCATTCGATCCCAACGGCCCGCAATGGCAGTTCGTCGAGAAATTTCCGATCGGCGGAGGCATTGCCTGGGCGATGGGTATCGACGGCATCGCCTTGCTGCTGATCGAATTGACCCTGTTCCTGATGCCGATCTGCATCGGGGCGAGCTGGCGCGCGATCGAAAAGCGCGTGCCCGAATATATGGCGTCATTCCTGCTGATGCAGTCGCTGATGATCGGCGTTTTCACGGCGCAGGACCTGCTGCTGTTCTACATCTTCTTCGAAGGCGGCCTCATTCCGATGTACCTGATCATCGGCATCTGGGGCGGCGGCGAGCGGATCAAGGCCAGCTACAAATTCTTCCTCTACACGCTGCTTGGCTCGGTGCTGATGCTGATCGCGATGCTGGCGATGATCTGGACGTCGGGCACCACCTCAATCCCCGAGCTGATGGCGTATGACTTCGATCCATCGCTGCAATGGTGGCTGTGGCTGGCATTCTTCGCCAGCTTCGCGGTCAAGATGCCGATGTGGCCGGTCCATACCTGGCTGCCCGATGCGCACGTGCAGGCTCCGACCGCGGGTTCGGTGATCCTGGCCGGCGTGCTGCTGAAGATGGGAGGTTACGGCTTCATCCGCTTTTCGCTGCCGATGTTCCCGGAAGCTTCGAACGAGTTCATTCCGTTCGTCTATGTCCTAAGCGGCATCGCGGTGGTCTATACCTCGCTGGTCGCGCTGGCGCAGACCGACATGAAGAAGCTGATCGCCTATTCATCGGTCGCGCATATGGCATTCGTCACTTTCGGACTGTTCGCCTTCAACCAGCAGGGCATCGAAGGCGCGATGATCGTCATGCTCAGCCACGGACTTGTGTCGGGAGCGCTGTTCCTGTGCGTGGGCGTGATCTACGACCGGCTCCACACCCGGGAGATCGCGCGCTACGGCGGCCTGTCCGACAACATGCCCAAATATGCGCTGCTGTTCATGGTCTTCACCATGGCCAGCGTCGGCTTGCCGGGCACCAGCGGCTTCGTCGGCGAATTCCTGTCGCTGGTGGGGACCTATGCCGTGTCGAGCTGGGCGGGCATCGTCGCTACGACCGGAATCATCCTCGGCGCCGCCTATATGCTCTATCTCTACTGGCGCATCTGTTACGGAAAGCTGATCCATGCCGACGCGGCGGCGATGCAGGACTTGAGCGGCCGCGAAATGTGGTTGCTGGCGCCGATCGCGGCGGCGGTGATGTGGATGGGCATTTATCCCGAAAGCTTCATGCGGCCGATGCGGGCCGACATTGGCCGCCTGCTCGAGCGGGTCGAGCGCGCCAAGCCGGCGGGCGATGCGCATTTGACTGCCGGCAAGCCGGCGGCGGCGCCCGCCATCCATGGCGAAACCACCTCGACCGCGGAAGCGCATTGATGAACTTCGCACCCATCCTTCCCGAGATCATCCTGACGATCGGCGCGGTCGTGCTGCTGATGGCCGCCGCCTTCCTTGGTCGGCGCGGCAGCAGCTTGTGCAGCTGGTCAGCCATCGCACTGCTCTTGGGCGCCACCCTGGCCCTGGGCGGCGAACCGCAGAGTGCGGGAGTCCTGTTCGGCGGTCAGTTGGTTGCGGATGGTTTTGGCGCTTTCGGCAAGCTGGTTATCTACCTAAGCGCGATCGTCGCCATCGTCATGGCCCACAATTGGTTCGAGCGCGATTTCGAACATGCTGCCGAATATCCGGTCCTGATCCTGCTGGCAGCCGTCGGCATGTCGGTGATGGTCTCGGCGACCAACCTCGTAACCCTTTATGTCGGCGTCGAGCTCAACAGTCTCGCCGCCTATGTGCTTGCCTCATACCGGCGGACCGATGATCGCTCGGCTGAGGCGGGCCTCAAATATTTCGTCCTTGGTGCGCTTGCTTCGGGCATCATGCTGTACGGCATTTCGCTGCTCTACGGCTTTACCGGTACGACACAGTTCGAGGGCATTGCCGCGGCATTCATGCGCGAGGGCACTCAGTCAATCGGCCTGTTGTTTGGCCTGGTTTTCCTGCTCGCTGGCATCGCTTTCAAGGTCAGTGCAGTGCCGTTCCACATGTGGACGCCCGACGTTTATGAAGGTGCACCGACACCGGTGACTGCCTTTTTCGCGTCGGCACCAAAGGTCGCGGCGGTGCTGCTCGGCGTCCGCGTCTGCCTGGACGCGCTCGGTCCGGCGATGGACGCGTGGCGTCAGATCATGACATTTGCGGCGTTGGCTTCGATCCTGCTCGGTGCGGTCGCCGCATATGGCCAAACCAACATCAAGCGGCTGCTGGCCTATGCCTCGATCAACAATGTCGGCTTTGCGCTGATCGGCCTGGTAGCGGGTGGCCCCCAGGGCGCCAGCTCCGTGCTGTTCTACATGGCGGTCTATGTTGTCATGACCCTTGGAGCCTTCCTCTGCGTGCTGCGAATGAAGGCGGAGGATGGCGAACCGATTGAGGCGATCGACAGTCTGTCGGGACTCTCTCAGACCCGGCCCGGACTGGCGGTAGCGCTCGCCATCTTCATGTTCAGCCTGGCCGGCTTGCCGCCGATGTTCGGTTTCTGGCCCAAGCTGCTGGTGTTCAACGCCGCGGTGACCGAGGGGCTATACGGCTTGGCGGTGGCCGGCATCCTCGGCACCGTCGTGGGTGCTTATTATTATCTGCGCATCGTCAAGGTGATGTATTTTGACGCTCCGGGCGAACCGTTCGCGAAAGGTCAGAACGCGCTCGAGGGCTCGCTCATTGCCGTGTTCGCGCTGTTCGTCTCGCCGCTTGGCTATTTGCTGATCGGTCCTCTGGGCGAGCTGACGGGCCGGGCCGCGGGATCGATCTTCTGAGCCGAATCCAAATCGTCGAAAAGGTGGGGTCGACCAATAGCGCGCTCATTTCGGATGCGCTGGCAGTCGAGGGCGACTGGCTGGTGGCCCTGCGCCAGGAAGGCGGAAAGGGGCGCCAGGGGCGCATCTGGGAATCGATCGACGGCAATTTCCAGGGCTCGACCCTTGTCCAACTGCGGGCAGAAGATCCACCGGCACCCGCGCTGACCTTGGTCGCCGGTCTGGCGCTAATCGAGGCGATCGATATCGTCGTGACGGGGGCGCCGGTTTCGCTCAAATGGCCCAACGACTTGATGCTGGGCGGCGCGAAGCTGGCCGGGATTCTGCTGGAACGCTCGGGCGACCGTGTCGTCGCAGGTTTCGGCGTCAATCTGGCGGGTGCACCCGCAATCGCCGGGCGGAGGACTGCCGCGCTGCAGCCGTTCGCGAGCATTGCACCGCAGGCGTTCGCGCCGTTGCTGGCGGGCAAGTTCGCGCAGATGCTTGCGACATGGCGGGCCGCCGACCCCCCTCAGTTTGCACAGGCCTGGCTGGCGCGCGCGCATCCAGTTGGAACAAGGCTCCAGGTGCATAGTGCGCCCGGCAAGCTTGTCAGCGGAAGCTTCGACGGCATCGAGCCCGATGGCGCGATGCGCCTGCGACGCGACGGGATGATCGACATCATTCGCTCAGGCGACGTTCTGCTTCGTTGATTCGCCGAGTCGGCATCTCGCCGGACTTAATTCCAATTGATAAAGCCCATTCAGTTTCGCGACCGAGTCGATGCGTTTTCGGTGCGATTGCCCCTGCGCACTGCGGCCCTTTCACGAGACCCAGCGCCGGCCCTGCTGGCCGGCGTCCCCCTGCTGGAGCATCTCAGATGAGCATAATCACCACCAAGGACGGCACCCGGATCTTCTACAAGGACTGGGGCCCCAAGGATGCCCAACCGATCGTCTTCCATCACGGATGGCCGCTGTCGGCGGACGATTGGGACAACCAGATGCTGTTCTTCCTGAACGAAGGATATCGCGTCATTGCCCATGACCGGCGCGGCCATGGCCGGTCTGACCAGACTGATGGCGGCAATGATATGGATACCTATGCGTCCGACGTCGAGGATCTGGTGACCGAACTCGATCTTCAGAATGCCATTCATGTCGGTCATTCCACGGGTGGCGGCGAAGTCGCCCATTATGTCGCCCGCGCGCAGCCGGGGCGGGTCGCCAAGGCCGTGCTGCTGGAGGCTGTGCCGCCTGTCATGGTCAAGAAGGAATCCAACCCCGGCGGAACGCCGATCGAGGTGTTCGACGGCTTCCGAGCCGCCCTCGTGGCCAATCGCGCTCAATTCTACCTCGATATCCCGACCGGCCCCTTCTACGGCTTCAACCGCCCGGGCGCGAAGGTATCCGAAGGCCTGATCCGCAACTGGTGGCGCCAGGGCATGATGGGCAGCGCCTGGGCCGGCTACGAATGTATCAAGGCTTTCTCCGAGACCGACTTCACTGAGGATCTGAGGAAGATCGAGGTGCCGGTGCTGGTCATCCACAGCGAAGACGATCAGATCGTGCCTTATGCGGATTCCGGGCCGCTTTCAGCACAACTGCTGAAGAATGGCACGCTGAAGACATACAACGACCTGCCGCATGGCTGTGCCCAGACACACCCCGACATCGTCAATGCCGATCTCCTGGCCTTCTTCCGCGACCAAGAGGCTTCGACGGAGCAGGCGGTGATCGACGTCCACCTGGAAGCGCCTTCGCCGGCATGATCGAAGGAGTGGGCAGGAGTGAGGCCGGGCGTCAGTCCGGCCTCCGCCGGAAATGAGCGAGTCATTGACTGGGACGCCGCTCGACGGCCGTAGCGAGCAGATGTATCCGCGGCTGGCGCCGGCGGAAATCGACCGGCTCCGCCGCTTCGGCTTTCGCAAGTCGTTCAGGGCCGGCGAAATGCTGGTCAAGGCGGGGGAGGAGGGGCACGGCCTCACCGTCCTGCTGTCCGGCAAGGTCGAAATATTGCAGCATGACCAGACTGGCCGCCGCATTCCGATCGTCACTCATGAAGCCGGTTCTTTCATGGGAGAGCTGGCCCAGCTTTCCGGCCGGCCGTCGCTGGTCAATGCCGAGGCGCTGACCGACGGCGAGGCAATTGCCATCCCCCCGGACAGGCTCCGGGCCGTGCTGGTTGCCGAAGCGGAGCTTGGTGAGCGGATCATGCGCGCCCTGATCCTGCGCCGCGTCGGGCTGATCGAGCGCGGTGCGGGGCCGATCGTCGTCGGGGACGAGCAAGACGGCGACGTGCTCCGACTGGTCAATTTCCTGCGGCGCAATGGGCATCCTTTCCTTCGCCTCGATCCGGAAGTTGACAGCTGCGGCCGGGCGCTGGTCGATCGCTTCCAGGTCGACGATGGCGCCCTGCCTATTGTGCTGTGCCCAAGCGGCAAGCTTTTGCGCAACCCGACCGAGGAGCAGCTGGCGCGGTGCCTTGGGCTGGTCGGTCCGATTGACCCAGAAAAGCTGTTCGACGTCGCGATCGTCGGTACCGGCCCGGCCGGGCTGGCAACCGCTGTCTATGCCGCGTCCGAAGGGCTCTCGGTTCTTGCCCTTGATTGCCGCTCGTTTGGCGGACAGGCGGGGGCCTCGTCGCGGATCGAGAATTATCTCGGTTTCCCGACCGGCATCTCGGGGATGGCATTGATGGGTCGCGCCTACAGCCAGGCGCAGAAATTCGGCGTCGAAATGGCGATTCCCGATGAGGCAGTGTCGCTGAAATGCGGCAATGATCCCTGCTGGCTTTGCCTGGCGAATGGCGAAAAGGTGCAGGCGCGGTCGGTAGTGATCGCGACCGGTGCGCGCTACCGACGGCTGGAGGTCGATCGGCTCCACGAGTTCGAAGGCATATCGGTCCACTATTGGGCATCGCCGCTGGAAGCCGATCTTTGCCGTGAACAGGAAGTTGCCCTGGTCGGCGGGGGCAATTCGGCCGGCCAGGCGACAGTCTTCCTCGCGAGCCGAGCGAAGAAGGTGACGCTGGTTGTGCGGCGGCCACTCGATCGGACCATGTCGCAGTATCTGGTGGAGCGGATCGAGGGCCTGCCGAACGTTGAAATTGTCGTGGGAGCGGAGGTTGCCGCGCTCGAGGGTAGCGAGGGCAAGCTCGAAACGGTGGTCTTGCGCGATCGCAGCTCGAACGCGGAAATCCGGCGGCCGGCGAGCCAACTATTCTCCTTCATCGGTGCTGAGCCCAATACGGACTGGCTGGAAGGAACGGGGCTCAGGCTCGATGGGCGAGGCTTCGTGCTGACCGGTGCAGAGGCCGGCGACGAGCGCTATCCGCTTGGAACCAGCCGTCGCGGAATCTTTGCCGTCGGCGACGTACGCGCAGGATCGGTCAAGCGCGTGGCGGCCGCCGTCGGCGACGGCGCGCAGGTCGTTGCCGCCATCCATCTCTACCTTGCCAACATGGCCAGGGAGGCGGCACCCACGCCGATGCCGGCAATCCCCGCCTGACGCTTTTCGATCACGCATTCATGTCCTAAGGCGTCGCCCATGCTTCTCGCCATCGATGCCGGTAACACAAACCTTGTCTTCGCCCTGGTCGAAGACGGCGCCATCAGGGCTCGCTGGCGGATTGCTACCGATCCCCGACGGACGGCCGACGAGTATGCCGTCTGGCTGCACCAACTGCTCGAGCTGGAAGGCTATTCGAAGGAAACGGTTACCCAGGTGATCATCGGCACGGTCGTGCCGCGCGCGCTCCACAATCTGGAGGTGCTCAGCTCCAAATATTTCGGAGTGAAGCCGCTGGTTGCAGGGCAAGGCGAGGCAGAATGGCCGATCGCGCTGGACGTCGACGAACCGCACAATGTCGGCGCCGACCGCGCGCTTAACGCCATCGCCGCCCACGCCAGGCACAAGGGCGACCTGATCGTCATCGACTTTGGAACAGCAACCACGTTCGACGTCGTCGACTATGACGGGGCCTATAAGGGCGGGATCATCGCGCCCGGCATCAACCTCAGCCTCGATGCGCTAGTCTCTGCTGCGGCCAAGCTGCCGCGGATCGCCATTGCAGCCCCTGAGGGCCAAAGCGTGGTCGGAAAGACGACGGAATCGCAGATGCTGATCGGCGTCTACTGGGGTTATGTAGCGATGATCGAGGGGCTGGTCGCACGGTTGAAGCGCGAGATCGGCCGGCCCGTTACCGTGGTCGCGACAGGCGGGCTCGCCGTGCTTTTCGACAAGCAAACCAACGTGTTTGATGCAATTGAGCCCGATCTCACGATCCAGGGACTCGCGCTACTCGCCGCCGGGGCGGGCAAGTGACCCCGGGGGAGGAACTGCTTTTTCTGGCCCTCGGCGGGTCGGGCGAGATCGGCATGAATGTCAACCTGTACGGCTGCCGCGGCAAATGGCTGATGGCCGACCTCGGCCTCACTTTTGCCGATCCCGACTATCCCGGCGTTGAGCTGATCCTGCCTGACCTCCAATTCATCGAGGAGCGGATGGCCGATCTGGTCGGCATCGTCCTGACGCACGGTCATGAAGACCACATCGGCGCGCTTCCTTATCTTGCCGCCGATTTGAAGGTGCCGCTCTACGCCACGCCATTCACCGCGGGGTTGATCGCCGGCAAGCTGGAAGAAGAGGGTCTGACCGGGCAGGTCAGCCTGCGCATCATCGAACGTGGTGGATCGATCGATCTCGATCCATTCCGCGTCACCTATGTCCCGCTGGCCCATTCGATTCCGGAGGGGAACGGCCTCCTCATCGAAACGCCGTTCGGGAACATCTTTCATACTGGGGACTGGAAGATCGACGAAACGCCGGTACTTGGCTACCCAAGTTCGGCCGAAACGATGGCGGAAATCGGCGACAAGGGCGTCCTGGCGCTGGTGTGCGACTCAACAAATGCATTCCTCAATGAGGCGTCGGGCAGTGAATCCTCAGTGCATGAAGCACTTCGCAACGAGGTGCTGAAGGCGCGCGGCCGAGTACTGATCACGACCTTTGCGTCCAACGCCGCGCGGCTGGAAACGATCGGCAGGGTCGCCAGCGAGACCAACCGTCGCGTGGTGGTCGCGGGCCGTAGCCTCGACCGCATCCTCAAAGTCGCGAAGGCCACCGGCTACCTGCTCGATTTCCCGGAGCCCGTGCGGTTCGACGAAGCAATGATGCTGCCCAAGG
>DASTOV010000143.1:0-11937 GCA_035720125.1 Sphingomicrobium sp.
AGGCATGACAGCCTTCGTCGACAAGCGCCCGGGCGAGTGGAAGGGTAAGTAGCCACCAGCCCGTCACCCCGGGCCTGACCCGGGGTCCACCTTCATTTTGCGAGGGTTGGAGAAGGGCAGGTGGATGCCGGATCAAGTCCGGCATGACGATTGGGAGAGTGAAATGGCACGCGTCGCATTCATCGGGCTAGGGCACATGGGCGGGGGCATGGCGCCCAACCTGGCCAAGGCGGGGCATGAGGTCCGCGCCTTCGACCTTAGCGAGGCGGCGCTGTCGCAGGCCGTCGAAAAAGGCTGCAAGCGGGCCAAGTCGACCGATGAAGCGGTCAAAAATGCGGATGCCGTCGTCACCATGTTGCCGGCCGGCAAGCATGTCGCCGAGGTCTATCGCAGCCATGTGTTCGGCAAGGCGCCCAAGAGCGCGATCCTGATGGACTGCTCGACGATCGACGTCGCCACCGCCAAGGCCGTCGAGGCCGAGGCGCAGGAGCAGGGCTACACCTTGGTCGACGCGCCCGTTTCGGGCGGCATCGCCGCGGCCGAAGGCGGCACGCTGACCTTCATGGTCGGCGGCGGCCAGGAAGGCTTCGAAAAGGCCCGCGAATATCTGGAGAAGATGGGCAAGGCGGTCATTCATGCCGGCGATGCCGGTTCGGGCCAGGTGGCAAAGATCTGCAACAACATGCTCTTGGGCGCAACGATGGCCGCGACCTGCGAAGCGTTTGTCCTTGCCCAAAAGCTCGGGTTGGATCCGCAAGTCTTCTTCGAAATCTCGTCCAAGGCCAGCGGCCAGAGCTGGTCGATGACCAGCTATTGCCCGATGCCGGGCGTTGGTCCGGAAACCCCGGCCGACCGCGACTATGAAGGCGGGTTCGCTGCCGCGCTGATGCTCAAGGATCTGAAGCTGGCGATGGAGGCGGCGCAGGCGTCGGGCGCCTATACGCCGATGGGAGGAGAGGCCGAGGAGCTTTACCAGCGGTTTGTCGACCTGGGCGGCGGCGGCAAGGATTTCTCGGCGCTGATCAAGATGATCGACGACAGCTGGTGCTCGCCCGAGGGCAAGAAAGAAGTCGCGCCGCCAGTCACCACGCTTGAATAGGCCCGACGACAGGACCACATCGCGCTTATGCTGATCGAGATCGAAAAGACGCCCAACCCGGCGACCCGGAAGTTCCTCCCTGGCCGCACCGTGATGCAGTCGGGCGGACGCGACTTCCCCAACGCAGACGCGGCGGAAGCCAGTCCGTTGGCCGAGGCGCTGTTCGCGACCGGCATGGTGGACGGCGTCTATTTCGGGCGCGACTTCGTGTCGGTCTCGGCCGCGCCGACCGTCGAGTGGGAGCAGCTTGAGCCCGACGTGCTTTCGATCCTGCTCGACCATTTCATGCTCGATGCCCCACTCTTCAAGCAGGGCAGTGCAGCGGGCATTGATATCGCGCCCGACGCCGTGCTGACCATCGAAGAAGATCCGGCGGACGCGGACATCATCGATCAGATCAAGGAACTGCTCGATACCCGCGTCCGCCCCGCGGTCGCCCAGGACGGGGGCGACATCGTCTATCGCGGGTACAAGGATGGCACGCTGTACCTTGGCATGCAGGGCGCTTGCTCCGGCTGCCCGTCATCGACCGTGACCTTGAAGCGCGGGGTGGAAAGCCTGATCAAGCATTATGTGCCTGAGGTAGAGACGATCGAAGCCGTCTGACCGCCTGATTTCATTGATCTTTTTAGCTTTTTGCTTGCCGTGGCGCATTGCCTGTGCCTCCATGCGCCAAGACTTTTTGGAGTCTTGCCGTTGATCCTCGCGTTCGACACGTCGACTGCCGCCTGTACCGCCGCGCTGCTTGAGCCGGACGGGACAGTCATTGCAGCGCGCGACGAGGTGATTGGCCGCGGTCATGCCGAGCGATTGGTGCCGATGATCGACGAAATGCTGGATGGCCATGTACCGGCGCGGATCCTGGTCGGTGTCGGCCCTGGCAGCTTCACCGGACTGCGTGTCGGAATAGCCGCCGCTCACGGCATGGCAATCGGCTGGAAGGTTCCATTGAGCGGAATGAACAGCCTGGCCCTGCTCGCCGCGTCAGCACCGCCTGGTGAGGGTAAAGTGGCGGCGGCGCTGGCTGGCGGCCATGGTGAGCTCTTTGTCCAGACCTTCGACTGCAGGAAATTTTCTGCCACCGGGCCGATCCTTAGCCTCAGCCCCGCGGCCGCGGCCCTCAAGGTCGATGCGCCAAAAGTTGTCGGTACCGGCGCAGAGGCCCTTGTCGAGGCGCGCCACTCCGGTGAAGCAATTCCGCTTTTCCCGACGGCCAGCCGCGCGCTCGCCTTGCCAGAACTGCTGCGCGCGCTCGAGTGCAAGCCGATTTATGCACGCGCGCCCGACGCGCGCCCGAAAGCCGCATGATGGCAACCCGTCGGCAGACAGAGCCGGTGGTTCGACTGCGGCCGGGGGGCATCGACGACCTCGCCGACGTGATGCACATCATGAATTGTGCGTTCTCGCCCAGTTTCGGCGAAGCCTGGACACGTTCGCAATGTGCCGGGATCCTTCCGATGACCGGCGTTTCTTTAACTATTGCCGACAGTGCGGCCGGGCCCGTTGGATTTTCGCTGGTGCGTGCCATTGCCGACGAGGCCGAGCTACTTCTCCTGGCAGTCGATCCGAAGGAACAACGCCGCGGCATCGGACAGGTCCTGCTCGAATACTTCATCTCCGGTGCGCGCGACCAGGATGCACGCCGGCTGCATCTGGAGGTCCGGGACGGCAATACTGCAATTGGGCTTTACCTCGCGGCCGGCTTCATTCCGGTCGGCCGACGCAAGAACTATTATCATGGGGATGACGGCGACACCTTTGATGCTGTCACGTTGGTATTGGCCGATTGAAATAAGTCAGACTCGACAAAAACTTCTTTCCTTGCCCGTCCAGTAGAGCGGTAGTAGTGCAAGCCTAGTTTCGACGGTTTGCCGACCGTCCTGTTCCTAAAATTCATGCTCGGGATACAAACAATGGACAATCAAGGGAACGATGACACGCTTATCACTCTGACCGCTGATATCGTCGCGGCGCATGTCAGCAACAATAGCGTAGCGGTGAATGACCTGCCTCAGCTGATTCAAAACGTACATGGTGCCCTATCGGCACTATCGGGCGCTGCAGCAGCGGCCGAAGCCAAGCCGGAACCCAAGGTTCCAATTCGTTCTTCGGTGAAACCGGATTATATTGTTTGCCTGGAAGACGGCAAACGACTGAAGATGCTGAAACGGCATCTGATGACCCACTATCAAATGACGCCGGATCAATATCGTCAGAAGTGGGGTCTGGCCGCCGACTATCCCATGGTTGCACCCAATTACGCAGAACAGCGGCGCACCTTGGCGAAGTCGATTGGCCTTGGCACCAAACGGCGGAAGACGAAGGGAAAGTGAGGAGCAGTTCCCGTTGTTTCGGCTCGGGGGCCGGGACAACGGGCCTTCCCTTCGTGGGGATGCTACACTAATTCATCACCATGCATCGCCAGATCGACATCGAGCAGCTTTGCGCGGACAAGGGTCTGCGCATCACCGAGCAACGACGCACTATCGCCAAGGTGCTTGGCGACAGCGAGGATCATCCTGACGTCGAAACCCTGCATGCCCGTGCGGCGGCGATCGATCCGAATATCTCCATCGCAACGGTATATCGGACAGTCCGGTTGTTCGAAGAAGCCGGAATACTTGAGCGGCACGAATTCGGTGACGGCCGGTCCCGCTACGAAGCCGCGTCGGAAACTCATCACGACCATCTGATCGATGTTGAAACCGGGAACGTCATCGAGTTCGTCGATGAAGAACTGGAGATGCTCCAAAAGAGGATTGCCGAAAAGCTGGGCTTCCGTCTGGTCGACCATCGCATGGAACTCTACGGCGTCGCCATTGACCGCGAGCGCTGAGCGCCCTTCGTCGAGACTTGTTCGCTGGCTCCGCATTACCGGCCTTGTCTGCCTGTTCCTGACGGTTGCGCCGATCCACATCCTGTCGAAATGGCTATGGGGCAAGTCGCCCTGGCCAAGCCGCTTCCTGATGGCGTCGGCCTGGATCGCCGGCGTGCGGCCACGCATCGACGGCCCTCCCCTGGCGTCCCACACCCTTGTAATCGCCAATCACACCAGCTGGCTCGACATATTGATCCTCGGCGGCTGGGTCGGCGCCGCCTTCGTTTCCAAGGCCGAAGTAAAGACGACGTTGGTAGTCGGCTGGCTCGCGGACCAGAACAATACGCTCTACATCCAACGATCCGCCCGTCGAGATTCGCATGGGCAGGTAAGGCGAATTCGCGACGCGCTCGACCATCACCAGCCGCTGGCAGTCTTCCCGGAAGGCACGACCGGCAGCGGCAGGCAGCTCTTGCACTTTCGCTCGACGCTGCTCGAAGCAGTCGCGCCTCCACCCCACCATGTGGTCGTCCGACCAGTTGCTGTCGACTATGGCGAGCATGCGGACGTCGTCGGCTGGCACGGCGGGGAGCCGGGCATGGTCAATGTCATGCGGGTGCTGGGGAAAAGCGGGACGATTGATGTAACCATCCGCCTGCTCGATCCCTTGCCTCGCCTGGAAGATCGCAAGGAACTGGCCCGCGCCGCGCGCCAGGCGATTGCTTCCGCGCTATCTTCCTTGCGTGCGCCGACCAGCCTATAGGCGCGCTCGAAATGACTGATCTTCCCAAGACTTATCGCGTCAAAAGCTTCGGCTGCCAGATGAATGCGTATGACGGAGAGCGCATGTCCGAGCTGCTTGAAGCGCAGGGCATGACGGCAGCCTCGGAAGGCCAGGATGCCGACCTGGTGGTCCTCAACACCTGCCACATCCGCGAAAAGGCGGCCGACAAGGCCTATTCCGACGTCGGCCGTCTGCGCCGAGATGACGGCAGCAGGCCGATGATCGCACTGGCCGGCTGCGTGGCGCAGGCTGAAGGGCGCGAGGCAAAGGCACGCTCCGGCATGATCGACCTCGTCGTCGGTCCGCAGGCCTATCATCACCTGCCTGAAATGATAGCCGATGTCGCGAAAGGCCACCGCCCGGTCGACACCGACATGCCGGCAATCAGCAAGTTCGGGGCATTGCCCGCACGCCGCAAAGTCGGCCCGAGCGCATTCCTTACCGTGCAGGAAGGCTGCGACAAATTCTGTACCTATTGCGTCGTTCCCTACACCCGCGGCGCTGAGATCAGCCGCCCCTTCGCCGATGTCGTTGCCGAGGCGCGTTCGCTGGTCGACGGCGGGGCACGCGAAATCACCCTGCTCGGCCAGAACGTCAATGCCTACGAAAGCGGGCTGGACAGGCTGATTCGGGAAGTCGCGAACATCGACGGACTGGAGCGGATCCGCTATACGACCAGCCACCCTGCCGACATGACCGATGCGCTGATCGCGGCCCACGGCGAGGTCGACAAATTGATGCCCTATCTTCACCTGCCGGTGCAGTCGGGCAGCGATCCTATCCTCAAGTCGATGAATCGCAGTCACTCGGCCGAATCTTACCTTCGGACGATCGAGAAAGTGCGTGCGGCGCGGCCGGACATCGCAATCAGCGGGGACTTCATCGTCGGCTTCCCCGGAGAAACGGATGAAGATTTCACCGCGACGCTATCCATCGTCGATGCAGTGAGATACGCTTCAGCATATTCATTCAAGTTCAGCGCGCGGCCTGGCACTCCGGCGGCGCTGATGGAAGGAGCGGTGGCACCGGAGGTGATGGACGAACGTTTGCAGCGGCTTCAGGCCCGCCTCGCCGAGCACAGCCTCGCCTTCAACCGCGCCACCATCGGCAAGGACACCAGGATCCTGATCGACCGCAAGGGCCGCCTGCCGGGCCAGATGATTGGCAAATCACCCTGGTTGCAATCGGTCTTCGTAGAGACTGCAGCAGGCATTGGCGACATGCTCGACGTGACCGTCACCCGGGCTCTGCCCAACAGTCTTGGGGGCGTCATTTCCCAGAAGAAGGCTGCCGCCTGATGGCCAAGCGCGAACTGGCGGCCGCCAACTCTGACCGCGCCCGGCTCGAGCTGGAGTTCGAGCAGCCCTATCTGCTGGGTCCATTGTTCGGCGACTATGATCGCCACCTGATCATGATCGAGGATCGGCTGGGCGTGAACGTTGCTGCTCGCGGCAATCGGGTGATGATCGAGGGCGATCCGGACGCTGCCGCACGCGCCCGCGACGTGCTGGTCGGTCTCTACAACCGGCTCGACCAGGGCCAGGATGTTGATGCAGCCGCGGTAGAGGCGGTCATTTCCATGGCCAATCAGCCGGCGCTGGACGGAATCATCACGGACGAAGTGGCTTCGCCGCCGAGCGTCATGATCCGGACCCGCAAGAAGACGATCGTCCCGCGCTCCACGACACAGACCCGCTACATGCAGTGCCTGGCACGTGATGACATGATCTTCGCGCTTGGACCTGCCGGCACCGGGAAGACCTATCTGGCCGTGGCGCAGGCGGTATCGCAATTGGTGTCGGGCAGCGTCGACCGGCTGATCCTGTCGCGACCCGCCGTGGAGGCCGGCGAACGGCTCGGCTTCTTGCCCGGCGACATGAAGGAGAAGGTCGACCCCTATCTCCGCCCGCTCTACGACGCGCTTTACGACATGCTCCCGACCGAGCAGGTGGAGCGGCGCATCGCCAGTGGAGAAATCGAGATTGCGCCGATCGCCTTCATGCGCGGCCGGACCCTCAACGACGCCTTCATCATCCTGGACGAAGCACAGAACACGACGCCACAACAAATGAAGATGTTCCTTACGCGCTTCGGCATGAGAAGCCGGATGGTGATATGTGGCGATCCCAACCAGACTGACCTGCCGCCCGGCGTTTCGTCGGGGCTCGCTGACGCCGTCGCCAAGCTTGAAGGCATCAAGTCGCTCTCAATGGTTCGTTTCGGGCCGAGCGATGTGGTCCGACATCCGCTGGTCGGAAAGATCGTCGAGGCTTATGAAGGCCCTGGAATTTCGGCACCATGACTCTTGATATAGCCATCGACGCCGACGCGGAGTGGGACAGTAGCAGGGACTGGGCATCGCTTGCCCGGTCCGCCGCCACCGCTGCCATTGCCGAAAGCGCCTTCCCCCAGCTTGGCCAGGGTGAGCGCGGCGTCGAACTTTCCGTCTGCCTGACCAGCGACGAGGAGGTCCGGACCCTTAACGCCGAATGGCGCGGCAAGGACAGACCAACAAACGTCCTGTCTTTTCCCATGGCCGAAGGCGAAGAACTGGCCGATGCAGTCGGCCCGGGCCCCGAACTGATGCTTGGCGACATCATCCTCGCGCGCGGGGTTTGTGCCGCCGAAGCTGAGGAGAAGGGCCTGCCCTTGGAAAGCCATGCAGTGCACCTGATGGTGCACGGCACGCTCCACCTGCTCGGCTATGACCACATGGACGATGACAGCGCCGCCGATATGGAGGCGCGCGAGGTCCGCGCGCTGGCGCGGCTCGGCATTGCCGACCCATATAAGGGCGACCGCTGATGGCCACGCGCGGCGATGACGAAGGCGGCAACCGGCTGTGGCGCGGAATGCGCACGCTTCTGTTCGGCGAAGGCCATGAGGAGACGCTCCGCGAACAGATCGAGGAAGCGATCGACGAGGCGGAGGACGAGCCGATCAAGCGCGGCGACCTGTCGCCGACCGAGCGGCAGATGCTTCGCAACCTGTTGCACTTCGGCGATCGCACGGTCGGCGAGGTCGCCGTCACGCGCGGCGATATCGTTTCGGTTTCGTCAGCCGTCGGATTTGACGAGCTGATTGCAGCCTTCGCCGAGGCCGAGCACAGCCGCCTACCGGTGACGGGCGAGGACCTCGACGAGGTCATCGGCATGATTCACATCAAGGATGTGTTCAAGGCCCAGAAGGATCCCACCCGGCCGCGGACTGTCGAGGCGCTGCTCCGCGCGCCGCTGTTTGTCCCGGAATCGATGGGCGTGCTCGACCTGCTGGCGCGGATGCGCACCGAGCGCGTCCACCTGGCGATCGTCGTCGACGAGTTCGGCGGGACCGAAGGCCTGGTCACGATCGAGGATGTGGTCGAGGAGATCGTCGGCGAAATCGAAGACGAGCATGATGAGCAGGCCGCGGGCATGCTGACCATGCTGGAAGAAGGCTTGTGGGAGGCCGACGCCCGTATCGAGCTGGAGGAATTGGCCAGGGCCGTCGATGCCAAGCTGGCGTCGGACGATGATGAAGTGGACACGCTGGGGGGACTCGTCTTCCTGCTGACCGGGCATATCCCGGCCAAGGGAGAGTCCGTCCTCCACTCGTCGGGCTGGCGCCTGGAGGCGGTGGATTCCGATCCACGTCGAATTGTTCGGGTTCGGCTCCACGCTCCGGAGCCCGAACCAAGTGAGCCGATCCCAGAGAAGTGATGCGGCGAATCCCGCTGCCCCTCGCCGCACTGGCCGCGGGCGCCGCCTCGGCCTTCGCGTTCCAGCCGGTGGGCTGGTGGCCGCTGATGATCCTGGCGCTTGCCGTGATGTGCGAATTGGCGGCGCGTGCTGGCGCGCTGAAGCGCGCGCTGCTGATCGGCTGGGCCTTCGGGCTTGGCCAGTTCATCGTCGGGCTCAATTGGATCGCCAAGGCGTTCACCTACCAGGCGGCGATGCCTGCCTGGCTCGGCTGGATCGCCGTGGTGCTCGTTTCACTTTACTTGGCAGTTTACCCGGCCATGGCGGTCGGGTTGGCCTGGCGGTTCGGGGAGAAGAATCGGCTGGCCCTGGTGCTCGCCCTGGCCGGAGGCTGGGCAGTTACGGAATGGCTGCGCGCAACCATGTTCACAGGGTTCGCATGGAACCCGATCGCGGTGACGCTGGTGGACACCCCTCTCGTCAGCGCCGGCACTTTCATCGGAACATATGGCCTGTCGCTATTGGCTGCAGCCGCAGGAGGGGCGCTGTGGCTGCTCGGACGGCGGCAATGGCGCGAAGGCATTGCTCTTGGCGCGGTGCTTGTGCTGGCCCTGCTTGATCCTGCGCCGTCAAGGTCCGACGAGCATCGGCAGTCGGCGGCGAAACCAATCAGGATCATCCAGCCCAATATCGGCCAGCAGGACAAATGGCGGCCGGGATTTGAAGATGAATCCTATCGCAGGCTGGAAGATCTAACCATAAGGGGCACACCGACGGCCCGCCTCATCTTTTGGCCCGAAGCTGCAGTTACAAATCCATTGGAAGACGGCCGACAGGGGGCCGATCGCCTCACTGAAGCAGAACGGCTGCGGGCAACGCGCACCCTGGGTTCGGGCGACGTGCTGCTGACGGGCGGACTGTCCTTCACCTCGAGCGATGGCGAGCGTGTCGATGGAGCGACCAACAGCGTTTATGTGCTGGAACCGCTGGGACAGATCGCCGGCCGGTACGACAAGGCGCACCTGGTCCCCTATGGCGAATATCTGCCGATGCGGCCGGTGCTGTCCGCCATCGGCCTGTCGCGGCTGGCACCGGGCGACATCGATTTTGCCGATGGGCCCGGGCCGCGGACAATCCGGCTGCCCGGCGACTGGGGCAGGGTCGGCTTCCAGCTGTGCTACGAGATCATCTTTTCGGGCGAGGTCGTGGATCGAGCCAATCGGCCCGACTTCATCTTCAATCCGTCCAACGACGCCTGGTTCGGACGCTGGGGTCCACCCCAGCACCTGGCCCAGGCACGGCTCCGTGCGGTTGAGGAAGGCCTGCCGGTAATCCGGTCGACACCAACCGGCATCAGTGCGCTGATCGATGTGAATGGAAGGATCATCAGGTCGATCCCATGGCAGCAGGCCGGAAGTATCGACGCCCAGCTGCCAGACGCCGGCGAGCCGACCCTGTTCGCCCGCTTCGGCAACATCATCCCGCTGATGCTCGGCTTCCTAATGCTCCTTACTGCGATTGCACTTGATCGCCGCGCTCGCTACAGGGCCATATAACGAATCCTTTATATCTTATTTTTCGCAGATTTCAGCCAAGGACCATCGGCTTTCCATGCGCACATCCTGTCTCTTCACCTCCGAATCGGTTTCCGAAGGCCATCCCGACAAGGTCGCCGACCAGATCAGCGACGCGATCGTCGACCTGTTCCTGTCGAAGGACGCGGAAGCGCGTGTCGCGTGCGAGACCATGACCACCACCCAGAAGGTCGTCCTGGCCGGAGAAATCCGCGGTAAGGGCATCATGGACGAGGCCGGCAACTGGGCGCCGGGCGTTCGCGAGGAGATCGAAGCCGCGGCGCGCGAAACGGTGAAGCGCATCGGCTATGAACAGGCCGGCTTCCACTGGCAGACGTTCGATTTTGCCAACCACCTCCACCCTCAATCCGCGCATATCGCGCAGGGCGTCGATGCGACCGGCAACAAGGACGAAGGCGCCGGCGACCAGGGCATCATGTTCGGTTTCGCCTGCGACGAGACGCCCGACCTGATGCCGGCGACGCTCGACTACAGCCACAAGATCCTGCAGCGCATGGCAGAGGATCGGCATGCGGGCCGCGCGCCCTTCCTGGAGCCTGACGCCAAGAGCCAGGTCACGCTGCGCTTCGAGAATGGCAAGCCAGTCGAGGCGACCGCGATCGTGGTCTCGACCCAGCACGCCAAGGGCTATGACGAGGGCGAGAAGGAAGCCGAACTACATGCCTATGTGAAACAGGTCATTGCCGAGGTGCTTCCGGCGGGCCTGATCACCGCCAACACCGTCTATCACATCAACCCGACCGGCAGCTTCGAGATCGGCGGCCCGGACGGCGACGCCGGCATCACCGGCCGCAAGATCATCGTCGACACCTATGGCGGTGCTGCTCCACATGGCGGCGGCGCGTTCAGTGGCAAGGATCCGACCAAGGTCGACCGCTCGGCCGCCTATGCCGCGCGCTACCTGGCCAAGAACATCGTCGCGGCGGGCCTTGCCAAGCGCTGCACCATCCAGCTGGCCTACGCGATCGGCGTCAGTGCACCGCTGTCGCTCTATGTCGACACGCATGGCACGGGTACGGTCGGCGACGATACGATCGAGGCCGCGATCGGCCGGATCGGCAAGCTTGGCGGCCTGACGCCGCGCGGCATCCGCACACACCTGTCGCTCAACAAGCCGATCTATTCGGCCACCGCCGCCTATGGCCATTTCGGCCGCAAGCCGGAAGGCGATAACTTCCCCTGGGAAAAGACCGACCTGGTCGATGACCTGAAGGCAGCGCTGGCCGAGGTTGCCGCGATCGCAGCCTAGACCAACAAACAGGTCTATTTCCAGCCGCCCAATATGGTGCCCGCTGCCATATGGCCGATGAGCAGGTGCGCGCCGTCGACTATCGTCATGTTGGTATCAAGCCCGCCATAAACCCACCCATACAGGATGGTCGGGATGGCGGATGCCAAGGCGACGACCATGGCCCATTTGGCGCCGGTCATCGCATCCGCCACTTGCCCCCATTTGAACAGAACCGCCATGAACACGGCGGTAAATATCGGCATCAGCGGACTGTACATCAGGCGCGACAGGGCCGTGGCCTTTTCCGCCTCGGTCATGCCCGTCATTGCCATCATCGCTTCTTCGGTCATCAGCATGCCGTATATGACAAAGCCGATCGCATAGATGCCGACGGCGGCCGCGACTACCGCCAACCAGTTGATCCCTCCTGAGCGCATCTTCCCCTCCCCGGTCGACTGTTGCGCGCGGAGAATAATAGCCGAGTGAAACCGTCGCTCCGACGTGAGAAATTAACCTGGTTGCGCTTTGGCTAGCAGGCAGCTTAGGCGATCCGCCCATGACGGCATTCAAGAAAGGCGATCCCACCACCCTTAACCGGCTTTACGGGCGGTCAAGCGGTCACAAGCTGCGCAAGAGCCAGTCCGAACTGGTCGAGACCTTGCTTCCCGCGATCGCGGTTCCAAGCGACGGCGAAATCACGTCAGACCGACTGTTCGGCGACGACAGGCCCTTG
>DASTOV010000144.1:0-14328 GCA_035720125.1 Sphingomicrobium sp.
TCGACGCTAAGTGGTCCCTCGCCCCGGATGCGCTCGGCGAGCGCTCGGGCCAGCGGAGTGTCAGGCAACGCTGGCAGAACCGGCGACCGGTTCGACCCGCTCGCGCCGCTTCCTGGCCGTCACCATCAGGTAGAGCCCGCCGAGGAACATCGGCAAGGTCAGCCATTGACCCATGTGCAGGCCGGTTGCGCTGGCGAATTCGACAAGCTGGGCGTCTGGCTCACGGATGAACTCCACGCCGAAGCGGAAGATCCCGTAGAAGAGGATGAACGCGCCGACCAGTTTCCCGGGCTCGTAACGCGCCTGGGTCCGCCAGAACAGGAACCAGAGGATGATGAACAGGACGAGGCCTTCCAGGCCCGCCTCGTAAAGCTGACTGGGATGTCGCGGCGGGCCCAGCGCCGGGCCATAGGCGGTGGATTCAACGAAGCGGACCGCCCAGGGAACATCGCTTGGGGCGCCCCACAGTTCCTGGTTGATGAAATTGGCCAATCTCCCGAAAAACAGCCCGAACGGAACGCAGCAGGCGACATAGTCATGGACGCGAAGCCAGTTCAGCCCCTCCTTTCGCGCCAGGTAGAGAATGCCGAGCGTCGTGCCGATTACCCCGCCATGGAAGCTCATGCCCCCGTCCCACAGCTTCAGCATGTCGAGCGGGCGATCGAGATAGTAAGGCAGGTTGTAGAACAGCACATAGCCAAGCCGGCCGCCAAGGATGATGCCGAGCGCTGCATAAAATACCAGGTCGTCGGCATGGCGGCGCGCCATTGGCGCGCCAGGCTGTTTCAGCAACTTCAAAAGATACCAATAGCCGATGAAAATGCCGGCAAGATAAGCCAGGCTGTACCAGCGCAGCTGAAAGAAGCCGAGGTCGAGTGCGATCGGCGACAGACCCAGGTCTGGGAAGGCAACAGCCGTCGAGCTGGCAGCAATCGACACAATCAAACTCATTGTCAGCTCCCGGGGGCTTTCCCTCTTTGCAGCCGCCTCATAGGGTCCAGACTCATGGTCGGCAATGGACGCGATCGCCCTTGGGGGTTTGCAGACCAGGAGCGCAGCGCAGACGCGTAGCCGAAGCTGCGCGCAAGCAAGCAACGTCGTCAGCAAGCTTTCAGGGGCGACCGCGAAGCGGCGGGCGACTTTTTGCGCGGGCGGGCGTCGCTCGTCGGTCGCGATGCACTGCGCATCGCGTCGCTCCTCACTCCTGCGCCTGCACCAAAATTCGCTCCGTCACGCCCGTTGCCGACCATGAGTCTGGCCCCTAGGGTGGGGAAAACAAAAGTCCAAGGAGAGACGAATGGCCTTGTCCGACCTCGACCGGAAATTTGACGCGGTGCTGGCCGCGGTCACCGGGCCCGGCGGCCGGGTCATTCTGGACAAGGACGACCGGGGCCGCACCATCGTCGCCAATTTCCCCGCGACGCTACCGTCATTCTTCAAGACTTTCTGCGCCCTCTATTCCAACGTCGAGGCGGTTATCGCCGGCGAGGAAAGGCTGACTTTCGGGCAACTCGACGCGCTTTCGGACCAAATGGCGCGGGGCCTCGTGGCCCGAGGAATCGGCAAGGGAGACCGGGTCGGGATCGCCATGCGCAATTGCCCGGCCTGGATCCTGTCATACATGGCGGTGGCAAAGGCGGGGGCGGTCGCCACCCTGCTCAACGGTTGGTGGCAGCCGCATGAACTTGAGCATGCGTTATTGCTGGCCGAGCCCAAGCTCGTGCTGGCCGATGCGCCGCGCGCCCAGCGTATCGCAGCCACCTGCATAACATGCTCTGTCGACGCCATCGCCATCGACAAGCGCTCGCCGGAGGCATTTCTCGAGCTGATCGTGGCGGGAGCAGGCGATGTCAGCCTGCCGGACGTCACGCCCGAGGACGACGCGACCATCCTCTTCACGTCGGGATCGACCGGCAAGTCCAAGGGTGCGGTATCGACCCATCGCGCGGTGACGACCGGCGTCTATGCCTACGCAACTGCGTTGATGGTGCTGCGCGGCATCCTGGAATCCGAAGGCCGGCCGCCGCCAAACCCGCTCAAGACCTTGGTCGTCGTTCCGCTGTTCCACGTCACCGGCGAAGTGCCGATCATGCTCAACAGCTTCGTCATTTGCCGCGGTATGGTGATGATGCCCAAGTGGGATGCCGGCGAAGCGCTGCGCCTCATCGAGAAAGAACGGATTACCTACTTCGTCGGGGTGCCGACGATGAGCCTGGAAATGATGAACCATCCCGACAGGGGAAGCTATGATCTCAGCACATTGACCGACATCGCGGCCGGAGGGGCGCCGCGGCCGGTCGCGCACGTCGAACGGCTCCGCAATGCATTCCCGGCGGCCCAGCCGGCGCTCGGCTATGGCCTCACTGAAACCAACGCCGTGGGCTGCGGCAATTTCTGGGACAATTATGCGGCCAAGCCAGCCTCGACAGGCCGTGCCCAGACCCCGTTCGTGGAACTGGCTATCCTCGGTGACGGGGACCGGCACCTGCCACCCTGCGAGCGCGGAGAGATCGCAATCCGCTCAGCCGCCAACATCAGCGGTTATTGGCGGGACCCGAAGGCGACCGCAGCGGCGTTCACCAGCGACGGCTATTTGCGGACCGGCGATATCGGCTACCTGGACGAGGACGGCTATCTGTTCATTGTCGACCGCAAGAAGGATATCATCCTGCGTGGCGGCGAAAATATTTCCGCCGCGGAGGTCGAGGCCGAACTCTACAGCTGCGAAGGCATTGCAGAGGCCGCGGTGTTTGGCGCTCCCGATGAGCGCTTGGGCGAGGTCCCGGTCGCAGTTCTCCATCGCCGCGAAGACAGCAACATTTCGGAAGCCGAATTGCGCGCCTTCCTCGAAGGCCGGATCGCTGCGTTCAAGATTCCCGCGCGGATGATCTTTTCCGATCAGCCGCTCCCACGGCTCGGGACCGGCAAGATCGACCGAGTCGCACTCAAACAGAAATACGCCGCCTGAGCATGCGCCTGCCCGCGGCTTCCCGTCGCACCTTTCTGATTGGCGGCGGCGTTGGGGTGGGCCTGATCGTTGCCTTGCTTGCCTGGCCACGGCGTGAGGGGAGCCCCTTGCGCCCTGGCCCCAAAGAAGCGGCGTTCGGGTCGTTCGTCCGCATTGCGACCAACGGGCGTATCACGGCGGCCCTTCCGCAGGTCGAGACGGGCCAGGGCATCTGGACGGGACTTGCCCAGATTGTCGCCGATGAGCTCGGGGCGGCTTGGGAGAACATGGCGGTCGAACCGGCTCCGCCCGGACAGGCCTATATCAACCGCCTGATTGCCGAGGAATATGGGCTGGGGACGCGGATCACCGCCGGATCGACCTCGGTCCGCGCGTTCGAAGAACCGCTTCGCGAAGCTGCTGCCGTCGCCAGGATCCTGCTGTGCGAAGCGGCTGCCAATCGTTGGGGCGTTCGAGCGGCGGAATGCGATACGGAGGGCAGCTTTGTCGTTCACGAAGGCAAGCGCCTCGCCTTCGGAGATGTTTCCGCCGATGCGGCGGGGTTGCGTCCGCCTGACGAGCCGGCCCTTCGCGCACCGGAGAGCCGAAAGTTGGCGGGCGAATCGCTGCCCCGGCTCGATCTGCCAGCAAAGTCCGACGGAAGCTTCCGTTTCGCCTCCGACGTTCGCTTGCCCAGGATGATATTTGCATCGGTCCGGATGGCGCCGCCCGGTGGCCGGCTGCTGGGTTTTTCGCACGAGGCCGCAAAGGGGCAGCAAGGCTTGATCGACATCGTCGTTCGCGATCATTGGCTCGCCGCCCTCGGCGCGACCTGGTGGGCGGCCGACCACGCGCTGTCAGTGGCAACACCCCGCTTCAACGGCCTGGGCGGCGGCGACCTCGAGGCGCATCTCGCCAGCCGGCTGGAAAGCGGCAAAGCGGAGCGGGTCTTCGAGCGCGGAAACTATGGTGATGCCACGGAAGGCTCGACGCCGCTCGCCGCGACCTATTCCATCGCGCCAACCCCGCATCGCTCGCTCGAAGCACCTGCAGCGCTTGCCCGCTTCACTGGCGATCGGCTGGAGGTGTGGGCATCGACGCAAATCCCGGACCTGGCCAGGGCTGCCGCGGCCAAGGCGGCCGGCGTCGACGAGCGCGACGTGACAATCTACCCGATGCCGGTCGGCGACGGGTCGGGCAGTGCGTTCGATCTTTCTGCGGTAACGATCGCGGTCAAGCTTGCAAGGCACAGCAATCGGCCGGTGAGCCTCGCCTTCCCGCCCGCTAGCGCCCAGAATTGCGACCTTGTGCGCGCGCCGATGGTTGCTCGCCTTGCCGCCTTGCCGTCGCCCGATGGCGTCATTGCCGCCTGGAGCAAGCGGGTCGTCGGTGCTGCCGGGCTCGAAGCGTCACTCGGACGCGCAACGGGCGGAAAGGCCGGCCGCTTCATGGCAGGGAATCTTGAGCCCCCCTACGGGATTCCGGCGATCCGGATCGACGCCGTGGACGCGCAACTGCCGTTCCGGACCGGCTATATGCGCGGCGGCGAGGAGGCGCTGGTGGCCTTTGCCACCGAAAGCTTCGTCGACGAATTGGCGCATGCGGTCGGTGCCGAGCCATTGGCATTTCGCATCGGCATGCTTGGCGGTTCGCCGCGGCTGGCACAGGCGATCATGACCGCGGCGGCGATCGGCGGCTGGGACGGAGGCAGGCAAGGCAGCAACATGGGCCTCGCCTGCGCCTCTCTATATGGTTCGCACATCGGGCTGTTGGTGGAGGCGACGATCGGCGCGGATCAATCCGTCAAGGTGTCGCGCCTTTTCGCCGCCGTCGATGCCGGCCGCATCGTCAATGAGGGGCTGGTGCGACAACAGGTTGAAGGCGGGCTGCTTGCGGCGCTGTCGGCGGCGACTATCCCTGCGCCTGAATATGTTGCGGGCATGCCAAGGGCGACTCCGATGCGCGATGGCTTCGAGAGGTTGCGTGAGGTTCCAAAGGTAGAGGTCGAGATCATTCGCAGCGATGAAGCTCCTGGTGGTGTCAGCGGGTTAGGCATGGCCGTATTGGCCCCGGCCGTGGCCAATGCGCTGGCCGCCGGAACCGGCAGGCGCTTGCGTAGCCTGCCGTTCGATCCGATGAGCGCCGCATGAGCCTTGCCAGGGACGAAGCGCCCGATGTCGGCGTGCTGATGATCAACCTGGGGACACCCGACGCGCCCGAGCCCGCAGCCGTACGCCGCTACCTGGCCGAATTCCTGTCGGACCGACGCGTTATCGAAATTCCCCCGATCGTCTGGCAGCCGATCCTGCGCGGCATCATCCTTAGAACCCGACCGGCCAAGTCGGCCGAAGCCTATCGGCAGGTCTGGACCGACGAAGGCTCGCCGCTGATGGCGATTTCGAAGCGACAGGCCGCCAGTCTTCGGGAACGGCTGGGCGATACGATCACGGTTGGACTGGCCATGCGGTATGGCGATGCGTCGATTGGCCACGCACTGTCGAAAATGGTTGATTATGGATATCGGCGTATCCTGGTCGCACCGCTCTATCCGCAATATTGTGCCGCGACGACCGCGAGCGCGATGGACGCCGTGTTCGATGCCTTGAAGCCGATGCGCGACCAGCCGGCGATCCGGTCATTGCCGCCCTACTTTGACGATCCGCTTTACATTGGAGCTTTGGAAACCAGCATCAAGCGCCAGCTGGCCGCGCTGGGCTTCGAGCCGGAGCGGCTGCTGCTCAGTTTCCACGGAATGCCCGAGCGGACGCGCGAGCTCGGCGATCCCTATCACGACCAGTGCCAGGAAACGGCACGACTGTTGGCGGGGCGGCTCGACCTTCAAGTCGATGTCGCGTTCCAGTCGCGCTTCGGCAAGGCCAAGTGGCTCGAGCCTGCGACCGATGCAACACTTGCCGCCTATCCGGGGCGCGGGGTCAGGCGCCTGGCCATTGCCGCCCCCGGCTTTTCGGCGGACTGCCTGGAAACGCTGGAAGAGCTCGGCATTCGCGGCCGCGAAACCTTCATGGAGGCCGGCGGCACGCAATTCGCGCGCCTCGACTGCCTCAATGACAGCGATGAAGGGATGCAAATGCTCGATTTGCTCATCCGTCGCGAACTTGCCGGATGGTGGCCGCCGTCCTAACGCAGCCAAATAATAAGGATCAGGAGAGAGTCATGGCGCGAGTGGCGATCGTAACTGGTGGGACAAGAGGCATTGGCGAGGCGATCAGCATCGCCCTTAAGGACATGGGCATGAAAGTTGCCGCCAATTATGCCGGCAATGACGAGCGGGCCCGCGAATTCACCGAGCGCACCGGTATCCGTGCCTTCAAATGGGATGTGGCGGACTTTGAGGCCTGCCAGCAGGGCGTGGCCCAGGTCGAAGCCGAACTCGGGCCCGTCGACGTGCTGGTCAACAACGCGGGCATTACCCGCGACACGACCATGAAGCGCATGGATCACCAGAAGTGGCAGGACGTCATCGACACCAACCTCGGCGGCTGCTTCAACATGGCAAAGGCGGTGTTCGAGGGCATGCAGGGCCGGGGCTACGGCCGGATCGTCAATATCGGCTCGATCAACGGCCAGGCCGGGCAATATGGGCAGGTCAACTATGCCGCGGCCAAGTCCGGCATCCACGGCTTCACAAAGGCGCTCGCCCAGGAAGGCGCTCGCAACAATGTCACCGTGAATGCCATCGCGCCCGGCTACATCGACACCGACATGGTCGCCGCGGTTCCCCCGGACGTGCTTGCGAAGATCGTCGCCAAGATCCCGGTCAACCGGCTCGGCAAGGCCGAGGAGATCGCGCGGGGCGTGGCTTTCCTGGTCGACGAAAACGCCGGCTTCGTCACGGGCTCGACCCTGTCGATCAACGGCGGCCAGCATATGTATTGATGGAGCGCCAGCAGCGGTTCGCTTGCAACCGCGGCTGGGCGCGACATCCGGCCGACGGCCTTGCAAAGCGAGAGTCGATCGACGGCGCGGATTTACTCTGCGCCGGACCGCTGCGGGAATATTGGATGGCAGATTACCGTTCCCCCACAAAACGCTCCGTTACGATCGCCGGTCATGAAACGTCGATCAGCCTGGAGCCGATCTTCTGGAAGGCGCTGGAGCGTGCTGCCAGCGACGAAGGCCTGCCCATCAACGCGCTGATCGCCCGGATCGATGTCGAACGGCTCGACGCGCCCGCCGGAGCGCCCAACCTCACTTCTGCCATCCGCCAATGGCTATTTGTTCGGCAGGGCGGCGCGTAATGCTGATGTAAAGCTTGCCCCGCCATCGGGCGCATGCTGCAACCACAGTGAAGGCTCGATCAGTTCAAGTTCGATCACGGCAAGATTGCCTTTGGCGTCCCTGATCATGTCGACCCTGGCATATGCCGCATCGGCTGGCGCCGCTGCCAGCGCCGACTTGGCCAACTCGATCGAGCCAGAGGGCGGCGAACATGGAACTTCCGTGCCGCCGAGATGCGGCTGCACCCGATAATCGCCCGCCTTGGGCCGCTTGACGATCGAGTGGCTAAACCGTCCGCCGAACAGCATGATCGAATATTCGCCTTCCTCCGCTACCGAACGCAGAAACGGCTGGATCATCATGGCCCGGCCTTGTGCTGCGACCGGCAAGGGATCGGAGGGCCCGAGCCTGTATGTGCCGTCGGCCGCAGCCGAGACCGGCGGCTTGATGACCAGCTCTTCGCCAAAATCGGCGCGCGCCGCCGCCATCACGACATCGTCGAGTTGATCGACGAGCCTGCCAGGGATGACGGCAATGCCCTTTGCCTCCAATTCGGCCAGATAGCGCTTGTCGCTGTTCCAGCGGAGCAACGGGACCGGATTGAGGGTCGGGACAAACTCGGTCTCCAACCTGTCGAGCAGGGCGTGCCAGCGCGGCGGATCGTTATGGTAGCCCCAGGCGACCAGCGGCATGACCAGGTCAAAGCCGTTGAGGTCGCCCGCTTGTGTCCACGGCCTTGCTTCCACCGAGAAACCCGCGCGCAGCAGCGCCGCGGCCTCAACTTCATAGGCCCAGTCCCAATCCTCCGGGTAATCCGGAGCCGGGACGAGGACTGCCGACCGCATCAGCGTGAAAGAAGGATGCGAGCCTGGTTAGCGATCTGGGCCAGCATCGCCGTCGAAACGGACCCTGACAGCTTTGCCCGATCGACCAGGGCCTTGAACTGGGCAATGCGCTTTGGGTTGCGTTCGACCCAGCGCTCGACGCTTTCGTCCGGCTCCTCGCCGCGCGTCCGGCTGAGGAAATCGATCCGCAGCTGTTCGAAATCGCGGATCAGGCCGGCAGCCAGCAGTCGCTCCCAATTGTCGGTCGGCATGTATCGCGCGACCTGTTGCTGGGCCCAGTCGATGCCCAGCTCCTCGCCGAGGCGCGTGTAGGCGCGCGTGATCGCCAACTCGTCCAGCTCCTTGCGAGCACCCAGGGAAGCAATGCCGAACACGCCGTCCAGTTCGTATAGGCGGACCAGCCGCTCGACAATTTCCTTGCTCGCCCCCAGTTCGACGAGCTGGGCACGTCGGGCGGCGGCTTCGCCGCGAACTTCGGCGCGGATCAGGCCGGCCGTCTTGGCCGCGACCTTGTCCAGGCCTGGTTGAAGCATTTCGCATACTTGCGCCACGCCGGTGTCGCCGGCGGCTGCCCGGATGACGTCGCCGATATGCGAACGGATCGTCTTGGCGGCGATCGCAAACAACGCGATGCGGTTTAGCTCGAGCATCTTGGCCTGTTCGATCTTTGCCCACAGGCTCTTGAGGTCGAGCAACCGTTCCGCGACCAGGAATGCAACAATGACCTGTGGAAGGCCGACCCCTTCTTCTTCGGTCATGTCGAGAGGCAGGCTCGGCCCCAGCCGATTGACCAGGCGATTGGCGACCTTGGTTGCAACGATCTGGTGGCGGAGGCGATGCGCACGGATCGCCTCGCGATGCTTCTTCTGCATCGGTTCAGGAAAGGCGGCCATCAGCTCGCCTTCCATCGTCGGGTCATCGGCCAGCTTCAGTTCCTCGGCCGCATCCTGCAGGGTCATCTTCGACATCGACAGGATGACGGCCAGCTCCGGTCTGGTAAGGCCGCGGCCATCCGCACGGCGGCGAAGCAGCGCGTCGCTGCTTTCCAGGCCCTCGACCTTGCGGTCCAGACGACCAAGCGATTCCAGCATTTCAATGGAACGAACGAAGCCAGGAACTCCTGCCGGCCCGCGGGATTCCGCGATCGACAGTGCGAGTGATTGCAGCCGGTTGTCCTCGAGCACCAGTTCCGACACTTCGTCGGTCATTTCGGCCAGCAACTCGTTGCGGACCTCTTCCTGCAACCCGCCCTCGCGCATTTCGCGATTCAACGGGATCTTGATGTTGACCTCGTTGTCGGAGCAATCGACGCCCGCGCTATTGTCGATGAAGTCGGTGTTGATCCGCCCGCCCAGCGTCGCGAATTCGATCCGGCCGGGCTGGTTGATGGCCAGGTTCGCGCCCTCGCCAATCACCTTGGCCCTGACGTCCCTCGCATCGACCCGCAAGGCGTCATTGGCCGGATCACCGACCTGGGCATGCGTCTGGTGGCTGGCCTTGATATAGGTCCCGATCCCACCAAACCACAGGAGATCGACCGGGCTTTTCAGAATTGCGCTGATCAGCGCATTCGGCTCGACCGTTTCCTCCTCGATGCCCAGCGCCTCGCGCGCCTCCCTGGTGAGCTCGATCGATTTCTCGCTGCGCGGGACGATCATGCCGCCCTTTGACATCAGTTTGCGATCATAATCGTCCCAGCTGGATCGCGGCAGCTTGAACAGCCGCTTGCGTTCGTTCCAGCTCTTGGCGGGATCGGGGTCCGGGTCGATGAAGATGTGGCGGTGATCGAAGGCGGCGACCAGCTTGATGGCCTTCGACAGCAGCATCCCGTTGCCGAACACGTCGCCGGACATGTCGCCGCAACCGGCAACACGCACCGGTTCCTTCTGCACGTCGATGCCCATTTCCAGGAAGTGACGCTGAACCGATATCCACGCGCCCTTGGCGGTGATGCCCATCGCCTTGTGGTCGTAGCCGTTGGAACCGCCGCTCGCAAAGGCATCGCCCAGCCAGAAGTTGCGCTCCAGGGCAATCGCATTGGCGACATCGGAAAAGGTTGCCGTGCCCTTGTCGGCGGCAACGACGAAATAGGGGTCCTCGTCATCGCGGATCACAACGTCGGCCGGATGGACGACGTCATCCTCCACAATGTTGTCGGTAACTGAGAGCAGCGTGCGAATGAAAATGCGATAGCTTTCGGTGCCTTCGGCCAGCCAGCCGTCGCGGTCGACCGCCGGACTCGGCAGCTGTTTGGGATAGAAGCCGCCTTTCGCTCCCGTCGGGACGATTACCGCATTCTTGACCAGCTGTGCCTTCATCAGGCCGAGGATCTCGGTACGGAAGTCGTCGCGGCGGTCGGACCAGCGCAGCCCTCCTCGCGCGATTGGCCCGCCGCGCAGGTGGATGCCCTCGACGCGCGGGCTGTAAACCCAGATCTCGCGATAGGGCACGGGCGCCGGCAGGCCCGGGACTTGCTTGGAATCGATCTTGAAGGCCAGCGCTTCGGCCGCCTGGGGCGAAAATGCATTTGTGCGCAGCGTTGCACGCACGACCGCGCGCATCTGACGCAGGATGCGGTCATCGTCGATGCCGCGGACGTCCTTCAATGCGGCGTCAAACTCGGCGGATGCCGCCTTGATCGCCGACTCACGCCCGCTCGAGATACTGGGATCGTGGCTTGCGGTGAACAAACGTGCCAGGGCCCCGGTTGCCTTGGGTGCACGGCGCAAGGCATCGACAACGGTCGCGACGCTGAAGGCAACGCCCGTCTGTCGCATGTAGCGGAACCAGGCGCGCAACCAGACTACCGGACGCTGTTCCAGGCCGGCATAGAGCACAAGCTGGTTGAAGGGATCGTTCTCGGCCTTGCCGCGCAACACATCAGCGATCGCCTGTTCAATCACATCGGCGCGCGCGAACACCTTTTCGGCCGCTTCGTGATCGGACATCTCAAGGAGGCAGGCGTGGATGTGAGCGCTGCCTTCCCCCTCCAGCTCGATCGGAAATTCGGCGAGCACCCTGAAGCCGAAATTCTCAAGTACCGGAACCACCTCGGAGAGCGGGATCAGACCCCCTTGCCGATAGATTTTGAGACGAAGCTTCCCGTCCGTATCGCCCGGCTGCCGGAAGAAGCGTGCATCCCGCTCGTTGGCGTCGCCCAGGCGATTGAGCCGGAGGATATCTTCTGCGGCTTCAGTAGGGCTGGTCCGGTTCCGATAATAATCGGGAAAGCGGCCGGCATAGCTCAGCGTCAGGCGAGTTGCGCGGCCCGCGCCGACCCGATCGATCAGCGCTTCTTCTATGCTTGGTTCCCAGCCTCGGACCATTGCATCGAGGCGGCGATTGAGCTCCTTGATGTCGGGGGTCGGATCGCTGGCCTCGATGTCGAGCGTATAGCGGACCAGCGCCAGGTCGCCCTCACCAAGTTCGACCGACCAGCTGGTAACCGGGCGGGTGGTGGCTTCTTCGAGCAGGTCCGCGATTGCCAGCCGCCGCTCGGTATTGAGCTCGTCGCGCGGCAACCAGACGAATGCGAACAAATGCCCCTTCAGGATGCTGCGGAGAAGCAGGATCGCAGGCCGCGGCCGGTCGGCGAGCGACATGGCCATGGTCACCAGATCGCGGCCGCCCTCCTCGCTCAGATTGACGAGCAAGTCGCGAGGTACCGACGAAACGGCATGTCGCAACGCCTTGCCGCTGTGGCCATGCGGATCGAACCCGAATTCCTTGTCGAGATCCATCAGCCGGCGACGGAGCAGGGGCACGTCCTCGGTCGGCTGGATCAGCGCCTGGCTGGTCCACAGCCCGGCATGAACCCCGATTCCGGTGACCTTGCCGCCCTCGCGGATCGGAACCACGATCAGGTCGAGCGGCACGCGCCGATGAACGGTCGACTTCCGTTCTGCCTTGGCAATCAGCGGCACGGCGCCACCTGCCTCGAAATAGCGGATCGCCCCCACAGAGCCGCCCTTGTCGGTTGGTGCGCCGGGAATGGAGAAAATACCGAGCGCGTTCGACGAATCTTCGCCGGGGCGCTCGACTTCATATCCTAATAGTGTCAGCGCGCCGTCGGCGAACCAGTTAAGCAGGGCCGCGCCTTCCGGGTCTTCGACCGTTTCGGCATCGGCGCGCATCTGGGCCTGCATCTTGGGCCAGTCGCGAACCGCGGCGCGGACATCGGCCAACACCGCGTGCAGGTCCTCGACCAATTCACGGCGGCTCCGCGCATCGGTGCGATCAAGCTCGATGTACATCATCGATTCGCGCCGGCTCTTGTCGTCGCACAGCGGCTCCAGCGCCTGGAGCGCGCCATCCTGGTCGCGGTCGACACACACGACAGGGTGAAGCAGCCGATGGACCGTGAGAGAGCGGCCGGCGATGGCGTTGGCTACCGAGTCGACCAGGAAGGGCATGTCGTCGTTAATGATGCCGAGCCGCATGCGTCGACGGCCTGCTTCGCCCCCGGTTGATTCGAGACGGATCGAAACCTCGCCCTTGCGCCGCTTGAAGGCGACTTCGGCGATGAAGCGCGCGGCCTCTTCCTGATCCGCTGCGCTGAAATCGTCGGTTTCCCCCGCAAGGGCGTTGCCGATGAGCGCTTGCTGCAAGGCGTCGACTGTCGACGCTTCGGCGCGCGTGATAACCGTCATGTTTCGCTGTCGCTCCGCATATCCGCGTTTTCGCGCGGCCTAGTCCCGCGCGCGGCGTTAAGCAACAGCCGTCAGGATCGCAGGTTAGCGCGCTGCGCGCCGGATGGCACGATCGAGCATGGCACCGTCAGCGACCAGCTCAACCACCTCATGGACCCCGTCGGCATTGCGGCGGGTGAGGACCAGCGCAAATTCCTGGTTGGTCGGAAGCTGCGCCAATGGAATCGGGCGGGCGGCGCGAAGCGCAGACTTGCCTGCCTCAACCTTGTCCTCGGCAGGCTGGTCGGGCCGGCGCGCCTTGCGTTCGGCGGCCACCAGTCCCTTGAGGCCGCCTTCGGCCTGTTCCACGAATTGCTGGAAGCCGCCGAAGTCGACTGACTGGCGCTCGGCGAAGCTCAGCGCGGCCGCAAATTCGGTCAGGCGCGTCTTGTCATAATCGATGCCGAAAACGAGCTTGACGATCGGTGTCATCGGCGCTCGCGCCTGCGACTTCACGCCTGCGTCATCGAGGATCTCGGCATATTCATCTGGAACGCGCTTGGTCGCGACGGCAAAATCATAAGCCATGGCCAGCGCACGGTAGAGGGCGGCTCGGCTGCGACCATCGGCCTGCTTGCAAACCTCCGCGCTTTCGCGCGCAGCCCAGAGCCGATCGGCAAGCCCGGCATCGGCGTCGAGCTCGAGGATCTCCTCTTCGTCCTCGTCGGCCGGTGCGAGCGGTTCGGGATCGGCGAGCGGGCCGTCTTCCCAGCTGAGGTGCGGCATGACCGGACCCGGTTCCGTTTCCGGCTCCGCGAATGGGACAATTCCTTCGATCGATACGTCCGCCGGAGCAGGGTCAACCAGCTCCAGCGTATCGTCCTCGGTCAACTCCAGCGTCTCATCTTCATCGGGGTCGCCGGTTTCCGACCCGTGCGGCGGCAATTCGGCCCGGATGACCTGCGGCGCGGCAGACCCTTCGCCGACGTCCTTCCAGTTGATTACGCCATAAATGAAGTCGATGGTGTCGCCGTCGGAACTGAACGGCATCAGGATCCCGCGATAGCAGATCGACCGGCCGCGCTGGTTGACGAACTCCGCCTCGAACCCGACCGGGGCGCGGTTGGCGATGATCTGCATGTAATGGTCGGTCAGGCGCGACAGCAGCGAACGGCTCGGAACGTCGGCGATGCTTTTGGAGTCGTCGCCCAGCCCGCACTCCTCACGAATTGCGGCGCCGATATAGGGAGTCGCGGGATTCTCGCGACCCTCGGTAAAGTCGAGCAGGACCGAATGCGGTCCGAAATCCTGGATATCGCCCGGTTCCAGGTCCTCGATTGACGGATAGTCCCGGCCGTCGAGCAGTGAGCACCAATAATTATATGCGCGGACGTGCATGCGCCGCTCATCGCTGCCAATGGCAGCGGAAACATCCGGCTGCGGCTCGGTGATCGCCGGCCCGTCGAACTCGCTGGGATGATCGGAATAGCTGTCCACGCGCAAGAATCCCGCAAATCTCCGTTTCCGGCGCACTTTCAACCGAAAGGGTTGCTAAACCGTTAAGTATAAGCGGCAACTTCTGCGGACTTGCGGGGCGCTGGCGGCGCGTGTAGGGGCGCATCCGCAAGCCGATCTGGCCATGCCGCTTTAGCTCAGCTGGTAGAGCACA
>DASTOV010000145.1:0-16691 GCA_035720125.1 Sphingomicrobium sp.
CACCGCGGTATTGATCCGCTTCGTGACCTCCGCTGTCCGGCCACCTGGTCGCCGCTGACGCGTCCGCTGCTCGGATTGGTCGGATTGGTCGGATTCGGGCAATGTTGACTCCCCGACATTGGGCCACTAATGCAACAGAAAGTTGCTTTAACTGCAAAGCCCCCAAATGACTAAACCTGCAAGCCGTCCTGTCAACGGGACGACTCAAAATTCAATGGCGCGCGCCGAACGGCCACGCGTGCTGATCACCGGCGCCTGCGAAGGCGTTGGCCGCGATTGTGCGGAGGTTCTTGCCGCGCGCGGTGCCGAGCTCATCCTGGCCGACAATGATGCGGCGGCGCTCAGCGACCTCAGTACGAAGCTGGGCGCTGTCGGCCGCTATTGCGACGTTGCGTCCGAAGCCAGCGTGACGGTTTTTGCCGCTGACATTCTTGCGCACTTTCCGGAACTCGACATGGTCATCAACGCCGCCGGCGGGGGCTATGAGCGTACGCTCGGCATGTACCGCGTATCGCGCACCTTCATGTCCGCGCTGCGCAAGGGCACCGTCCACAATATCCTTCTCAACATTCCGCCAGCTGACAAGGATGAGGGCCAGGCCATCTTCCCCTACGCCAGTTCCAAGCAGGCATTTCAGAGGCTTTGCGCGGCACTGGCCGCTGAAACACGCGGAAGTTCCGTGCGGGTACTAATCGGCTGCCCGCACAGTGAGCATGTTTCGGAAGTCCTGCCCGACCCCAATGCCGGCCTGTCGGCCGACACCTTCGGAATTTCGATGGTACGCGCAAAGGATGATAGCGGGCTCGCAGCGCACATTGCGGCGCTGCTGGTTCCGGCCGACATGGACGTCATTCCGTTCGATCGTCGCAGCGTCGCCTGACCGGCCCCTGCTGGACGCGGGGAACAGCAGCACCTATCTGGGCGGGCAAATGAGGAACCGCCCATGACCCAGTCCGACGAACGAGAGCCCAGTTTCGAGGAGCGGCTCGCCGGGGACGAGGAGATGCTGTTCCGCATCCTTGCCCGCCGCAACCGCCTGCTCGGGGAATGGGCGGCCGGCCTGATGGGCCTGTCCGAGGCAGAAAGCGACGCTTATTCCAAGGACCTTGTGCGGGCGGACTTCGAAGGCGCTGGCGGCAAGGATATCGTGCTGAAGCTGCTTGGCGATCTGACCGCCGCCGGGGTCGAAATCGACGAGGATCGCATCCGCGCGGCGTTGAAACAGGAGCTGGTCGAGGCACGGCGCCAGCTGATCGCATAAGACGATGCCAATGACCGCGCACGAGATTGAGGCGCTGATCCGAGCTGCCATTCCCGACGCCGAGGTCGAAATTCGGGACCTTGCCGGCGACGGTGATCATTACGCCGCGCGTGTCGTCGCCTCGAGCTTCGCCGGCCTGAGCCGGGTTCGACAGCATCAGCTGGTGTACAAGGCGCTTGGCGGGCGTATGGGGGGCGAGCTTCATGCACTGCAGCTTGAAACGGCGGTGCCTAACGGAGAATCAAATGATTGACGCGAAAGAGCGGATCGACACGCTCGTGAAGAATAACGACGTCGTGCTGTTCATGAAGGGCAGCGCGCTATTCCCGCAGTGCGGCTTTTCCAGCCGGGCGGTGGCGATCCTCGATCATCTGGGCGTTGCCTTCGAAACGGTTGACGTGCTCCAGGACCAGGAAATCCGTGAGGGAATCAAGGAATATTCCGACTGGCCGACCATCCCCCAGCTTTACGTGAAGGGCGAGTTCGTCGGAGGGTCCGACATCATGATGGAAATGTTTGAAAGCGGCGAGCTGCAGCAACTGGTCGACGCCGAGGCCTGAAATTCTGCGGCTCCCCCGACAGACAGGGGTCAGACCAGGGGAGCCGCCCCCGAAACGCATTCCACGAGCTACAAAACTAAAAGGGGACGGCGAACGCGGGACCAGAAAACCGCTGTTGCCGTCCCCTTTGTGTTGGCGTGGAACCAAGTGGACGCCAACATATGTGCAACCGCTGTGCCATTTCTGAAAAACCGCAAAATTAGGCCATTAATTCATTAATCAGCTTATGGGCGCGCCATCCAATCGTAAAATAGTCCGACGCTTTCAGGGCGTTCGGCGGCTCTTTCAAAAATCGTGTTTACAACTGTAATCGAGGCGCCTACAGTTGTAATCGAAAGGATCGCCGATGGACGTACGGATCAGCGAAGCCGAGCTGGAAGTGATGGAGGCGCTTTGGGCAGCAGGCCAGCCCCTGACCGCCGCCGAAGTCGCCGACCAGATCGCGGGGCATCGCGGCTGGTCACTGGCAACGGTCAAGACGATGTTGTCCCGCCTGGCAGCGAAGGGCGTGTTGACACACAAAGAAGATGGTCGCCGGTTCCTCTATTCTCCGGCGATCAAGCGCGAAGACTATGTCGGGCATGAATCCCGGCGGTTCGTCGAACGCATGTTCGGCGGCCGTCTATCGCCGCTTGTCGCGCGGCTGGCCGAGGAAGATGGCCTCGATGAAAAGGATATCGCCGAGATCGAGGCGCTGTTGAGGGAGCTGAAGTCGTGACGGACTGGCTGCTTGGGACGTTGCTGGCAACGTCAGGACTGTTCGTCCTGGTGCTGTTGATTCGCGAGCCGGTTCGCCGGCATTTCGGCGCTCGGGTCGCATATGGCCTGTGGCTGATCCCGGCCGCGCGCCTCTTGATGCCGACGATAACAATGACCGTCGAGCGGACGGTGACGGCACCAGCACCGTCGCCTCATTTTGTTCCTGAAGTTTCAATCGAGCCGATGCTGCTGGCGACCATTGCCGCGCCAGAACCGACGTTGATCGAGCAGCTCGGCGGATGGCCGACCATCTTGCTTATCCTTTGGCTGGGCGGCGCGCTCGGCCTGTTCGCCGCCCGCATGCTGGCCTTTCATCGGGAGCGCGGCGCCATCCTTGCCAATGCAATCGAGCTGGGCCGCTTCGGTTCCATCCGTCTGGTGCGCTCGCCTGTCGTCAATGGGCCGCTCGCGTTCGGCATATTCGACCGGGTGATTGCCGTCCCCGCCGACTTCGACAACTTTTATGCTCCGCATGAGCGCCGCCTGGCGCTTGATCATGAACTCGCACACCACCGTTCGGGCGACCTCGTCGCCAATTTCTTTGCCTTTGTCCTGCTCTGCCTCCAGTGGTTCAATCCGCTCGCCTGGGTAGCTCACGCCGCTTTTCGCTTCGACCAGGAAGCGGCGTGCGACGCCCGGGTGCTGGACAAGGTCAAGGCCGACGATCGCGCCGATTATGGCCGCGCGATCGCCAAGGCCGCTTCGGGAAGGGCGCTGCTGTTCGCATCGGCGCTCGATCGACGCAACACCCTGCACAGGAGGCTCAAGTCCATGCTTACCAACCCCACCGCCGGCCGGCGCCTTTCCGGACGGCTGATGGTCCTGGCGACCGTCGCCGTTGTCCTGCCGCTGACCGCGACGCGGGCTATCAACTATATCGATGTACCGGCAACCGCCGAGGCGGAGACCCCGGCAGTTCTGGCTGCAAGCGCCGTTCAGGCGGTACCCGCGGTTCAGCCCGTCCAGGCGCAGGCGCCCGTCGCACCGGCTGCGCCGACGGATCCCCTCGGGCCGTCCCAAATCGACAGGAACGGCAAGATCATGATCAACGGTCAAGAGAAGCAATGGCGTGACCTGACGCCCGCCGAGAAGGCAGAGGTGCGCCGCTCGATCGCAGAGGCCAGGGAGGAGCTGGCCCGGACCAGGATCGACCGGGCGGAGATCCAGCGGGAAGTCCGCGAGGCGATGGAAGAAGCAAAGATCGACAAGGAGGAGCTTCGCCGCGAAATGGCAGAAGCACGGGCCGAGATCGAAGAGGCAATGCGCGAGATTGACGCCCATGCCGCCGAAATTCGGCGTTCCGGCCAGGATCCCGAGCAGATCAAGGCGACTATCCGCGCATCCCTGAAGGCAGTCGAGGCCATCGATGTCGAGGCGATCACCCGTAGCGCATTGGCATCCGTGGACCACAAGGCGATCGAAGCCAGCGTCGCTGCCGCCGAGGCATCGATGGCGAAGGCCCAGGCGGACATCGAGCGGCTCGAACGGCAATTCGAAGAAGATTAAGCAAGCTCGAAGCGGCGCAAGGCGTGCCTTGCGTAGCCCCGGGGCGTCCGGAGCTGGGAGGCAGCTCTGGGCGCCCTATTTCTTTCCGGCAACAAAAATACTGTCATAACAACGGAGCATGGCACCAAGCCGCGTGCCGAGCGTGGCAGTCGCTCTCGCTTCACGATCCTTCACCGGCATTTGCCGTCAGCCTGATCTATTCCCACGCCACCACAACCCGCTTGGTTCATGCCTGACCCTTGGCTAATAGTTGGACGAGGGCGCTGGCATTTGTGCCTGCCGGCCAAGGACCTGGAATGAACAGATTCATCGTCGCGGTGGCCATCGCCGCCAGTACCATTGCCCCGGTCGGAGCCCAGGAGGGCAAGCCGGCCGAACCGATAAGCGCAGGGCAGGCAGAAGATACTGCCTCCGAAGCACCGCGCATCGCGGTCGATTGCGAGGCGCGGAAGTTCGAGACCAACATCACCTTCGAAAAGGACGGACAGACACGCGAAACCAGACTGACGATCTGCCCCGCCAAGGGTGAAGACCAGGAGAAATGGGCCAAGACGCTCAAGGATGCGAAGGCGAAAATCGAAGCGCATCCCAACATAACGACGGAAAGCAAAACCAGAATTGGTGCTGAACTCGACGCGGAAATCTTGCAGGCAGGATCAATTCGATCAGCAACCATTTCGCTGCCCGAAGATCCCATCCCGCCTGCGTCTCCGCCTCCGGAATATGGGACCTATCCTCCTTTGCCAGGGCCGCCTGCCCTTGCCGTACAGCCAACCCAGCAAGGACCCGCAGCTTCCACTGCCAAACCCACCCTGGCCGCAATGCCTCCGCCCAAGGCGGTCGCGAAGCCGCGCCTATCTATCCAATGCCTTGAATCCGGCGAAAGCGGGGAGGGAAGCGATTGCCTTGCCCTGACGCGCGGCATGCGACTGGCGATCAAGGCTGGCGAAAACCTCGGAAGCGACACGAGCCTGCGCTTCCTTCGCAAGGGTGACATCCGAGGCGAAATCAAGCTCGCCGGGATGCGGCAGGGCCAGCTGCTGCGAGCAAATCTGCCCCAACAGCTTTGTACTGGGGTGATCAGCAGCAAAGTTCAGATTCAGGTGATGCGTTCCAATCAGGTCGTCGAGACGCTTGGTCCTTACAAGTTGCGCTGCTAGGCCGGCCCGTGGCACAGCCGCTCGCTGTGGACGCGCCCTACGCCATCAGGGAGGAGCTTGAGCCCGGTGTCGTGCGGCTGCTCGCGCGGAACCCGTCGCCCTTCACCTACTTCGGCACGCAGACCTATCTGGTCGGCGAGGAGGATCTCGTGGTCATCGACCCCGGGCCCGACCTTCCCGAGCATGTCGAGGCAATCGTCGGGGCGCTAGACGGGCGAAACCTGGCTGCGATCGCCTGCACCCACACCCACCGCGATCATTCGCCAGCCAGCCGCGCATTGAAGGAGGCGACCGGCGCGCCGATCATCGGCTGCGCGCCGCTGGTGCTGGAAAGCATCGGGCCGCGCGCCGATGCCAGTTTCGACAGGCAATATGCGCCGGACAAGGTGCTGGCAAACGGCGATGCGATCGATCTCGGTGGCGGCAAGAAGCTGGTCGCGATAGCGACACCGGGGCACACGTCCAACCACCTCTGCTTTGCCTACGGGGATGCGCTGTTCACCGGCGACCATGTGATGGGATGGTCAACAACCGTGGTCGTGCCGCCCGACGGCGACATGGGGGCATATATGCAAAGCCTGGACCTGCTGCGGCGCCGCGCCGACAGGATATTCTATCCCGCCCATGGTCCCGCGGTGACCAAGCCGGCGCAGCTGATCCGCGGCATGATTGGCCATCGGCTGCAGCGCGAGCGGCAGATATTGAGGCTGGTCGGGGAAACGCCGCGAGACATTTATGACATTGTCGCCAATGCCTATCCCGGGCTCGACCAGCGGCTGGTGCCGGCGGCGGGCGGGTCAGTGACGGCCCATCTCCTGGACCTGCAAAGGCGCGGACTCGTTGAAGAAGGCGAGGGAGAAACATGGATCAAATCCGCCTGAACAAGGGATTGGCCATTGCGGCGGTCATCGTCGCTCTGTTGCTCGGCCTGCTCCTTGGCGGCGTGCTCAATATCGGCAAGAGCCTGTTCGGTGGGCCCAACGCGGAGACTGTCGCCTCCTCGGCCCTGCAGTCGATGCGCGCGCAGAACCGGCTGGTGCCGTTTGTGGCCCGCTATGTTTCGGTGGTCAGCAGCCGGCAGGAGCGGCTGGGCGGGATTGTTTCCGCGGAACGAACGCTGATCCTTCCGGGCGACGTGCGATATGAGCTCGACCTGGCCCAGCTTGGCCCCGAAGATGTGCAGTGGAATGCGGCCACGAGCACGCTCAATGTCACCCTGCCGGAAATCGAGATAGCCGGGCCGGAGGTCGATCTGGCCGCGGCGCGCGAATATGGCGAGAATGGCGTGCTCTCGACCTTGACCGACGCGGACCAGGCGCTTGACCGCACCAACCGTGCCCGCGCGGTGGCCGACTTGAGGAAGCAAGCGGGTGCGCCCATGCCCATGCGCCTTGCCCACGAGGCTGGACGCCAGGCGGTGGAGCGCAGCTTCGCCCTGCCGCTGCAGGCCGCCGGTTTCGACAATGCCAGGGTGATTGCCCGCTATCCGACCGAGGGATCGCGGGTGACCGAGCCCCTTGACCGCAGCCGCGCCTATAACGATGTGCTTGAAGAGGCGGCCGAGCGACGCCGCTGAACTTGAGGAACGACTGACATGACCGCCGAAACCAAGAGCCTGAGGGGGCTTGATCTCCTGGCGGAGATCGCGCGCCTCAAGCAGGAGCGTAACGCGGTCATCCTGGCCCATTACTACCAGAAGCCGGAGATCCAGGACCTGGCCGATTTCGTCGGCGACAGCCTCGATCTCAGCCGCAAGGCCGCCGCAACCGACGCCGATGTGATCGCCTTCTGCGGCGTGCGCTTCATGGCCGAGACCGCGAAGATCCTGAGCCCGGAAAAGATCGTCATCCTGCCCGACATGGACGCCGGTTGCTCGTTGGAGGACAGTTGCCCGCCCGACCAGTTCAAGGCCTTCCGCGAGGCCCATCCGGACCACATCGCGCTCACTTACATCAACTGCTCGGCGGCGGTGAAAGCGCTCTCCGACATCATCGTCACTTCGTCGTCGGCGGACATCATCCTGAAGCAAATCCCGCAGGACCAGAAGATCATCTTCGGCCCCGACCGGCATCTCGGCGGCTACCTCGCTCGCAAGACCGGTCGCGACATGCTGCTGTGGCCCGGCATCTGCATCGTCCACCAGGCGTTCAGCGAAACCGAACTGCTGAAGCTCAAGGCCCAGCACCCCGGCGCTCCCGTCGCGGCGCACCCCGAATGCCCGCCGCACATCATCGACCATAGCGACCATGTCGGCTCGACCAAGTCGATCCTGGATTTCGCGATCCACAGCCCGAGCAAGACAATCCTGGTCGCGACCGAGCCGCATATCATTCACCAGATGGAGAAGGCCGCGCCGGACAAGACGTTCATTGGCGTCCCGGGCGGCGACGGCAACTGCAACTGCAACATGTGCCCCTACATGGCGCTCAACACGCTGGAGAAGCTCTACGTCGCGCTGCGCGACCTGCAGCCAAGGATCGAGCTTGATCCAGAGACGATGGAGAAGGCCCGCATTCCGCTGGAGCGGATGCTGGAGATGGCCGGCCGCACGGTCGGGCAGGGCGATGTGGGAATGCCCATCATCCACGACCCGGCGAAAATCGATCCGGATATTTCGGGCGACTGACGCCCGCCGGCAAACCAATCAATTCGTCGCACGACTCGTTCGACTCGTCCCAAGTTCGCCTGGCGGCATTCGTATCTCTGGATTTGCCGGCTAACCACGTGCCGGGGAGAAGAGGGGAGATTCTTGCAAAGGGCGATCACCGGCGCGGCCATGGCGCGCATCCGGAGCTGGTTTCCTGCGCGTGAACTGATCATGCGTTCCGAAGGTCATGTCCGGTACCTTCGGATATCGTCGCGCCTGCAGATGACGGTCGCCGCGATCGTCGCGGGCTTATTGCTGGCCTGGGTGCTGACGATGGCCGCCGTGGCGGTGAGCTCCTTGCTGGAGCGCCACACCAACATCATGCTGATCAACCGAGAGGCCAAGGTGACGAAGGCGGAGAGCCGCATCGCCGCCTATCGGAAGGACGTCACTGCCGTGGCCGACGATCTCGACCGTCGCCAGACTTTCATCGAGGACATGGTCAAAACCTATGTCGGAGAGCTCCCCGCCGACGCCAGGGCCGGCGAGACCGTTTCCGACAGCGGTGCCGAGGCATCGAAGACCGTCGACAAGGTGAGCAGTGCGGTTCCCGAGGCCGCTCCGCTCGCCCAGGTCGAGGCGCGCCAGCTGGCCTTCGCCGAAAAGCTGACCCGGTTCGCCGACCGGCGATCGGCCGCCGCGGAGGCCGCGATGCGCAAGCTGGGCCTTAATCCCGATCGCATGCTCGCCGCGCTGGACGACCGCAGCGCCATGGGCGGTCCGCTGATCGAGGTCCTGCCCGCCACCGCCGGTTCCGTCGATCCGCGCTTCCGGCGCCTTGGCGCCAGCCTGGCGCGGATGGACGCGCTGCAGCGCGGGCTGCAGGGGATACCCCAGGTGATCCCTGCCGAGGGCGCCCATATTTCATCGGGCTTCGGCTATCGCACCGACCCATTTGCGGGCGGCCTCGCCTTTCATGCGGGCCTGGATTTCAAAGGGCCGACCGGCGCGCCCATCTATGCCGCCGCCAGGGGAAAGGTCGCCTTCGTGGGCCGGCGGCCGGGCTATGGCAAATGCGTCGAGATCGACCATGGCAACGGCCTTCGGACCCGCTATGCGCACATGTCTGCCTTTCGTGCGCGCATCGGGCAGCCGGTCCTGGCCGGCCAGCTGATCGGCGCAGTCGGCAGCACCGGTCGTTCCACTGGTCCGCACCTGCATTTCGAGGTGCGCCTCCATGGCCATCCCATCAACCCGCGTCCGTTCCTGGAGGTAGCGCCCAATGTTCTCGAAGAAGCCCGATTCAACCGCCCGGCCGTCGGGTAACAGCGCGATGGCGGGTTCGACCTTCTCCGTGCTGGGTCCCGATATCGCGATCGACGGCGACCTGACGGCGAAGGTCGACTTGCACCTGGACGGAAGGATCAACGGCGACATCCGCTGCGCCGCACTGATCCAGGGAGAGGCCAGCGAAGTCGCCGGCATGGTCGTGGCGGAAAGCGCCCGGGTCGCCGGCAGGATCAAGGGATCGATCTCCGCCGATGTGCTGGTGATCCTGAAGACGGCCCGGATCGAGGGCGATGTCGCCTATGGCACGTTGACCATCGAAGAGGGAGCGCAGGTGACCGGCAAGTTCACCCCGCGTTCGGCAGAAGTGGAGCCCAAGCTGACCCTGGCGGGCGGTACCGAGGCGATCTGACGTAAAATCGGTCATGTCCCGCGGGTGCTATCCGCGCGACGCGCGTCCCTTGAGCCCTCTTAACGTCACTAAAGTCTCAAGGTGAGGCGCCTTTTCATGCCTCCAGTGTGACGTTAGGCGAATTCAATTTCCGACGATGAGAAAGAGCCGCTTTTCTCTCGCATATCGGCTTGGCTGTAGGACAGGATTTTCTGGTTATCGCTAATGTCCGCTATGGGTGGAAAGCTGCCATTGAACGTGGCAAGCCCGGCCGCGACAAACGGGGGAAACAGATAGCATGTCGAAGCGTGTGTTTTTTGCAGGCCTAGTGGCCCTGCTTGGTTGTGGGGTGGCCAGTGCAGCAACGAACCCATCGGACGGGGCTTCTCCCAATTCCTCGTTCTCGCCGTCAAAAGAGTGGATGCATCTGCAAGCAGCCTATGCTGGCCAACAGGAGGGACTCCAGCTCGACCTCGGCAACAGCGTCTTCGTGGCTTCCTACCAGGGTGTCGTTCACGATGGCCAGTTGGCAACATTCTCTATCTGGACCGATTCCGTACCGACGGCCCTGCCCAAAACCGACTTTGTGTGGCTGCAGGATGCCAAAATGACGCGTTGGTTCGTCGTCCCTTGGTCGGATTTGGAAGCGGCTATTGGGAAGCTTTCGGCGCTAGAGCGGGTTGAACCTCCCAGGTATCTCACGCCAGCGAATATTCCCCCCTCCTATTTCAGCAGCTTGGAAAAGACATTCGTGCCACCCCGTGGCTTTCCGGAGCGTCTAGCAACCGGCAGTCGCTAAGCAGCTGGTGGCGAAACCTAATGGCAGCTTTGGGTCGAAAGCTGCCATTAGCACTTTATGACCGGAATGGGTCGAAAGCGGACGTTAGCGTGCTCCTGCGAAGGCAGGAGCCCAGACGCGCGTAGCGCCCCTGCTCGCCCTTCGGGCTCGGACTGGACCCCGGCCTTCGCCGGGGAACAGGGCGACTGACCGCAATGGGTCGATTCCGGTCATTAGCACTTTATGACCGGAATGGGTGGGAAGCGGACCTGGCGAGCCTGATAGCTCCTCCCCCCTGGGCGAGGCGGTGCGAAGCGCCGGAGGGGTAGGATGGAAGTCACCGGAACAGCCGACGCATTCCAGCTCGCCAGGAAGCTCCGGCGTGAAATGACCAACCCGAGCGCCTGCTGTGGTGGGCCCTCAAAGCCAATATGACCGGATTTCACTTCCGCAAGCAGCATGCCGCTGGCCCCCATGCTTCTGGACTTCTGCTGCGACCGAGCGCGTCTCTGTGTGGAAGTGGACGGATCGTCACACGAGCTGACGGCCGCACATGACGAGGTGCGCGACCGTTATCTCGCCAACCGGGGTATCCATACCCTTCGCGTTCCGGCATCGGAGGTGCTGATGAACCTCCAAGGGGTGGTCGACCTCGTCGTCGAGGCGGCATCGGCCAGACCCCTCCGCCAGCCCCGGATCAAGCCCGGGGCTGCCACCTCCCCCAAGGGGGAGGAGCGATCGGGCGGACGCTGCCGCGCATGAGAAGCGGTTCGATCGTGCCAAAATTTGTGAAGTCTGCACGCCCATTGGCAACTCTTTTGCGGGGCGGCGACACGGTGGCGGCATGCACCCCGAAGAATCGCGAAACACGGTCAAAGCTGTCAACTTCCCTACAGCGAGAACTCTTGATCAGGCCTTGGGCAGCTTTTGTTTCGCCTTGCCCCAACCCGCCAGCAACGGCGAAGATGCGCGGTCCAGGAGCTGGCCGGCGTCTCGGATCGAAAAGGCGGCCGCCGATTTGACCTTCGCCAGTTCGTCCCATGCGATCGGAGCGGCTACCGGCGCGCCCTCCCGCGCACGGGCTGAATAGGGCATGATTGCGGTCGCGCCGCGCTGGTTGCGTAGCCAGTCGAGAAAGATGCGGCCCTTGCGCTGGTCCTTGCGGATATTGGCGGTGAACGTCTCGGGCTCGGCTTTGGCGATGGCGCGACTGAAGCGCTCGGCGAAGCTTTTCACGGCCAGCCAATCCGCCTTGGCATCCAGTGGGGCGACAACATGGATGCCCTTGCCGCCGGTCAGCATGGGGAAGGTCACGAGGCCCAGGTCGGCGAGCTGTGCGCGGAGCCTCAGCGCGGCGTCTTTCACCTTGCCGAAATCGAGACCTTCATCCGGATCGAGGTCGAAGACGAGGCGGTCGGGATGCTCCAGCCTGGCAACGCGGCTGCCCCAGCCATGGAATTCGATCGTGCCCATCTGAACGCAGGCGAGGATCCCGCGCGCATCCTGGACATAGAGATAGTCCTGAACTTCCCCATCGCTTTCCTCGATGGGTACATGCTTCACATGTGGCCCCATCGCCCCATTGTCATGCTTCTGGAAAAAACATTGCCTGGCCCGGCCCTGGGGACAGCGAACCAGGCTGACCGGCCGCTTGGCCATGTCGATGAGCATCAGGGATTCGATCGCGGCATAATAGTTGGCGAGATCGCCCTTGGTCAGCCCGTCGCCGGGATAGATCACCCGGTCGGCGCTGCTGATCTTGATCCCAAGGCCTTCTGCGCTCGGCGGGTCGCCTCTCTCCGCCTTGGCCGCCTTGCCCAGCTTTTGCGGCTTTTCCAGCACCACCTCCGTCGCCGGCTTGTCCTCGCGCAGCGCGATGAAGCTCGGGTGGCGAAGAATGCCATCGGTCGTGAACTCGGCATAGGCCACTTCGCCGACCAGCTTCGGCTCGATCCAGTGCGAGCCGCGCCGGGCCGAGCGCGGGACATCCAGCGGCGGCGCGTCGATTTCCAGCGGCCGCATCCGATCGGCCAGGTCGTGGATCATTTTGGTGTCGAAACCGGTTCCGACCTTGCCGACATAGGTCAGCTTGCGGCCCTCGCGAATGCCGAGATGGAGCGAGCGAAAGCCATGGCGCTTGTCGCTGTCCTGCCAGCCGACGATGACGAATTCTTGCCGCTGGATGCATTTGATCTTGAGCCAGTTCTTGGTCCGCTCGCCCTTGTAGGGCGCCCTGGCCTTCTTCGAGATTATCCCCTCGCCACCCTCCTTGCAGATCGTTTCGAACAGCGCCTCGCCCTTGCCGATAATATGGTCGCCGTAGAGGATCGGCGGGCTCGCGGCCTTGAGCAGCGCGGCGAGCCGTTCCTTGCGCGCGGCGTTGGAGAGCTTGCGGATATCCTCGCCCCGGTCGACCAGCAGGTCGAAGGCATAGAAGGCGAGGTCAGCGTCTCCACCCTTGAGCGACGCCTGCAGCAACTGGAAGCTGGGCTTGCCTTTCTTGTCGAGCGCAACTGCCTCTCCGTCGATCAGGCAGCCCGCCGGCAGCTTGGCGGCGGCGCGGACGATCGAGCGGAACTTGTCGCTCCAGTCATTGCCGTTGCGGGTCCAGGCTGTTGCCGCCCCGCTGGCGGTTGCGACCAGCAGCCGGTAGCCGTCATATTTATATTCGTGCAGCCACTCGTTCCCGCTCGGAACTGCATCGACCAGCGTCGCCAGCTGCGGCGACTGGAATTTGGGCGGAGCGACCTGCGCCTGGCGCTTGGCGCGCCCCTTTTTCGCGACCTTGCCGGTCGAGTGCCAGACATCGGTCCCGGCGGCAATCTCGGCCATGCTGCGGCCGGTGGTGACGCTGGTCACGCATGTATCGACGAGCGCGTCTGCTTCTTTCGGCCTGGCGAAATCGTCATCGACTTTTTTCAGCATCCACGGTTCCTGCTTCTCGCCGGAGCGGGGCTTTAGCCGGAACATCACCCACTCGCCCTTCATGCGCTCGCCCGCCAGCGTGAAGTGAAGATGGCCTTCCTCGATCGTTTTTTCGGGGTCCTTGCCCGGCTCCGGCTCCCACCGTCCCTTGTCCCACAGCATCACCGTGCCGCCGCCATATTCGCCTTTGGGAATGACACCTTCGAAATCGCCATAATCGAGCGGATGATCCTCGGTGCGGACCGCAAGCCGCTTGTCGTCGGGATCGAGTGACGGGCCCTTGGGAACGGCCCAGCTCTTCAGGACGCCGTCCAGCTCCAAGCGAAAATCCCAGTGCAGACTCGACGCATCATGCTTCTGGACAACGAAGCTGTCGCCCATGCCCTTAAGCTTGCGCCCGCGCGGCTCCTTCGTCTTCGAGAAATCGCGCTTGCGATTGTAGGTCTCGATGTCGAGCCTGGGTTTTCGCGGCATGGCCTAGGCCCGCTTGCGGGTCCGGGTTGCCGACTTCTTGGCCGGGGCGCGGCGCGGCGCCGCTTTCTTAGGCGCGCTTTTCTTGTCTTCGCCCAGGCTCTTTTTGAGCGCAGCCATCAGGTCGATGACGTTGGAGCCCTTGGGGATGCGTTCAGGCCCGTCGTCCTGGATGATCCGCTTGCCCTTTTTCTTCTGCTTCTCCTCGATCAGCTTCTGCAGCGCCTCGATGTAGCGGTTCTCGAATTCCTTGGCGTCGAAGTCACCGGTCTTCTTCTCGATCAGCGTTTCGGCCATTTCCAGCAGGTCGGGATCGGGCTTGGCGTCGCCGATGTCGCGAAAATAGCCCGCCGCCCGGTGAACCTCATCGGCATAGCGCAGCGTCTCGAGCACCATGCCGCGGCCGCATGGCTTTAGGCTGACGACATATTCCTGGCCGCGCATGGCCAGCTGACCGATGCCGATTTTCTTGGTCCTCTTCAACGCATCGCGCAGGACAACGAAGGCATCCTCTGCCAGCTCGTCGGCCGGAGCCACATAGTAAGGCTTGTCGTAATAAATGGGATCGATGTCGCCGAACTCGACGAACTGGGTCAGTTCCAGCGTCTTGCGGCTTTCCAGTTTGACCTTTTCAATCTCTTCGGGGTCGAGCAGCACATATTCCCCCTTGGAGACTTCATAGCCCTTGAAGATCTCGTCGCGGTCGACCGGACCTATGCCTGGCACGACCTTCTCGTACCGCACGCGCTGGCCCGATGGCTCGTGGACTTGATGAAATGAAATCGACTTGCCGGTCTTCGTGGCCGGATAGATTTCGACCGGAATCGATACCAGCGCCAGCCGGATCTGGCCGCGCCATGATGGACGCGCCGCCATCGGGCATCTCCTGCAGATCTGTTCGACGGATTCAATCGTCGGAAGCAAAAGTCGTTCCACTGGCCATTGACGGAGTGCGGCGGGCAATGGCAAAGGCCGCGGGCCCAGGCGCCACGGGCGGGTGTAGCTCAATGGTAGAGCAGAAGCCTTCCAAGCTTACGACGAGGGTTCGATTCCCTTCACCCGCTCCAGCCTCGGCATGCTGAGAGCATGCCGAACGACTGGAGCACCCGCGAGTATAGCGAGCGGGGCGACAAGAGCGCGCGCGGCGATTGCCGAATGGCGACGACCTGACCTGCCGGGGGCACGACCGAAATTGGCGTGCCCGGAGCGAAGCGGCAGGGCGACAAATTCCCGCGCTCCTAGCTGTTGACAGCCGGAACCGTGGCCGCCACATGGCGCGCCTGCTGTCCATGCCCGACCATCCACAGGATGGCCTGCGCGTGGACACCCTGGAGAGGTGGCCGAGTGGTTAAAGGCAGCAGACTGTAAATCTGCCCGCGCAAGCGTACGCTGGTTCGAATCCAGCCCTCTCCACCACCTCGCCCGCAGCCGCATGGCAAGCTTGGCGACAGTTCAGCATAGTTGAGCCCCCATGGTAACGGGGATGACGAACTAAAGAGCATCAGTATTGAATGTTACTACGACTAACAGAATTTGAGCATTTCCACGGATTCGACTAAGGGAATCGCAGGGGAATCTTGTTCCAGCACAAGTTCCATGCTCGGAAGGAATGTTGGTGCACCTGATGGTGTCTGATCGCGTCGAAGAGCCAGGCGGAACGTTCCATGCGGATTCGCCCGTGGCCCGGCTTACGGATGGCCAAATCCATTGCCTGTTGCTGGTCGACCGGCATTACAGCAGCAAGCAAATCGCAACCAAGCTGGCCATCAGCCCCCACACCGTCGACCAGCGTATCCGAGGCGCGCTCGAGAAGCTTGGCGTAGAGCGGCGGGGCGACGCCGCGCGAATGGTCGCGGACGCGATTCCGCATGACGACCCAAGATATCAGCGATTGATACATCAATCGCCGTACATCGACCCGGCCAGCCAATCCGGACAGGAAACAGGCACGGTCCGCACTCAGATTCGGCACGCAGACCGCGCAGGGGAGACCAGTCCTCCCGATAACTTGACCGAGCAAAGTCCGGCTGGATCTGGCTCTTCCCTGCAATTGCCGTTCGCAACGAGGAGCCATCCCAGCAATGAGATGAGCGTCGGTCTCCGGCTCATGTGGATCGTCCTGATCGCAATGGGCGCAACCTTTTCGGCGGGTATGTACCTCGCCGGCTTGGAAAGCCTTTCCAGGATGATCGACGGCTAAGGCGGCGCGCCACTCTCAATCCTGCTGAATGAGGCCCGGCGCAGGTTCGCCTGCGCTTACGGGAGGACATGCCATGCGCAAACAAATGATTGAATCCGCCGCGTTCGAGGTAGCCACCCAGGTCCGCGCCGTCGAGGACGCCATTGAGGGGGCGCTTGCGGAAATCGCCGATCTGCAGGGCCGGATGATTCGTGCCCGCGCAACGATGGGTATCGCGACGGCCACCGGCCATGAAGCGTTCGAACAGCTCGCAATCGCGCTGGGGAGCCTCGTGAAGGCCCGAGGCGGGATGGCGAACTGCCACATGGCACTCAAGGAAACGACGCAGTTCGTCCCGGGTCTGCGTACTGTGGGATTCGGCGACATGCAGGAATGCCCTCCGCAAGCCGCGAACACCGGCCTGCGCGTGGTTGCCTGATTGGATTGAAGGATTGACCGGACCGCGGTAGCCGTGGTCCGGACTTCCCCGATGTTTGGTCCGCTGATCTTCGCCCCACTTCTGCTGGCAGTCTGCATCTATGCGTGGTGGCGCGGAGGTTCGGACGAGCGGATCGTTGCCGCGACCTGCCTGGCGGGCACGGTCGCCACCATGCTCGCCATTTCACCGCTGCACCAGCGATATTCGGGGGTCGAGGAAGGCTTGCTGCTGGTCGACCTGGCGGTCCTGGCGGGCTTTGTTGCCGTGGCGTTGCGGTCGGAACGATTCTGGCCGCTGTGGGTAGCCGGCCTTCAGCTGACGACGTCGATCGGCCACGCCTTGAAGGGCATCGACCAGCAACTTCTGCCGCAAGCCTATGGGGCAGCGC
>DASTOV010000146.1:0-18131 GCA_035720125.1 Sphingomicrobium sp.
CCTTGGAAGTCGGAGCGGCCGGCTTCGCCGCAGTAGCAGGATTGGCTTCGTTGGCGGTCGGAGCGACCGCCTGCTGGCCGCAGGCGGCGAGGGAAAGCAGCAAGACAGTTGCGGGCTTCATTGCAGGTCTCCCCGTCATTGCGAGCGATCGCGAGGCAATCCAGTCTGGATTGCCGCGTCGCTGCGCTCCTCGCAATGACGAAAAGGGTGACGGCACCGCGGTTGACTAACCATGCCCCCCTTCATAAAGGGGCGGCGCCTTGGCGGGCTTGTCGGCCGCCATGTTCCTTGCCTTTCGCGGCCGCGTCGTCGAACGAGGTCGCCTAATATGGGGTTTAGGGCATGATGGAAGACAAGACCGGGCAGGACGTTGAGTCTCCACAGGATGTGCGACTTGATTCGCTCGACGAGCGATTGAAGCGCGCACAGGCGAAGGAGGCGGAGCGGACCGGCCGGGCGCCACCGGCCGATGCCAATGAGCAGCTCGGCCAGCGCGTCCTGTCGACCTTGCTCGGCGGCCTGTTTGGCGGGACCGTGATCGGCTGGCTGCTGGACCGCCTGCTGGGAACGGAACCCGTGCTCCTGATCGTGATGATGGTGCTGGGCACCGTCGGCGGCTTCTGGAGCATCATCAAATTATCGAGCCGGCGTCCCTAGGGCGTCCGGCCGTTTGGACTAGAAGGGCGAAAGCGCGTGTCGGCAGAGTCGGGCAAGATCGATCCGATGCACCAGTTCCTCATCCAGCCGCTGGCGGGTGAGCATTGGCAAATCGCGGGCCAGAGCATTGCCTTTACCAACAGCGCATTGTGGATGGCGCTGACGTTCGGCGCGATCTGGCTGTTCATGCTGGGCGGCATGAAGCGCGAGATGATTCCAGGCCGCTGGCAGGTCGCGGTCGAGGGCTTCACCGGCTTCATCGCCGACATGATGGATACCAACATCGGGCCGAAGGGGCGCAAGTTCACGCCCTATGTCTTCTCGCTGTTCATGTTCATCCTGTTCGCCAACTTCATCGGCATGTTTCCGGTCGCGCTGGTCGGCGCTCACCCCTTCGCGGTGACCAGCCAGCTGACCATTACCGGCGTGCTGGCATTGCTCAGCTTTTCGATCGTCCTGATCGTCGGCTTCGCCAAGCATGGGCTGCACTTTTTCTCGCTGTTCGTGCCGAGTGGGGTCAAAGGCCCCATGGCGGCCATCATCTTCCCGATCGAGCTGATCAGCTTCCTGATGCGTCCGTTCAGCCTTGGCCTGCGACTGTTCGTCGCCATCACCGCCGGCCACATCCTGATGGAAGTGCTGGCGGGCTTCGTGATCAATGGGCTCAACGCCGACGCGCTCTGGGTAGCGCCGGTGGTCAGCCTGCCCAGCTTCATCCTGATGTTCGGCGTCACACTGCTTGAGCTGCTGGTTGCCGCCATCCAGGCCTATGTTTTTGCGCTACTCACGTCGCTCTACTTGAACGACGCGATCAACCTTCACTGATTTTGCAACGGTTTATCCAAGGGAGTTAAGATTATGGACGCGAATGCTGCGAAGCTTCTGGGTGCTGGTCTAGCCGCGATCGGCGTCGGCATGGCCGCGCTGGGCGTGGGTAATGTCTTCGGTTCGTTCCTCGAGAGCGCGCTGCGCAATCCGGCGGCCGCCGACGGCCAGCAGGGCCGCCTGTTCATCGGCTTCGCCGCTGCCGAGCTTCTCGGCCTGCTGGCGTTCGTCGTCGCGATGATCCTGCTGTTCGTCGCCTAACATAGACAGCACGATCCGGGGTCGGCCATGCCGCAAATAGACCAAATTGCTGACGTCTATGCGTCACAGCTGTTCTGGCTGGTGATCTTCTTCGGCGCGATCTTCGTCATTGTCGGGCTGGGCATGCTGCCCAAGATCCAGGCGACGATCGACGCGCGCGATGACAAGATCGCCGCCGACCTCAAGGCGGCGGACGAAGCTCGCACCGCCGCCGACGCGCTGGAAGAGGTCTATCGGAGCGGTATCGACAAGGGCCGGACGGAAGCCAACAAGCTGTCCGCGGACGCCAAGGCCGACGCCATGCGCAACACGGAAAAAGCAATCGCCAAGGCTGACAAGGCGATTGCTGCCAAGGTCGAAAAGGCCACTTCCAAGATCGCGGATGCACGAGCTGCCGCCCGCTCGGAAATCGAAGGGGTCGCTGCCGAGGCGACCAAGGCAATGGTCGAGCGGGTGGCGGGCCTGGAGATAGACGCTGCGGCGGCGCGCGCCGCCGTCGCCAAGGAACTTGCCAATGGCTGAGCCCGCCGCTCACACCGAAGTGCCCGCCGAGAGCCACGCCCAGCCTGCCGCGTTCGGCGTGGTGACGGCTCCCGTCGTCGTCGCGCTCGCCATCTTCCTCGTCATCCTGTTCCTCATCTGGAAGAAGGTGCCGGCGGCGATCGGCCGGAGCCTGGACAAGAAGATCGCCGCCATCCGCGAGCAGCTGGACGAGGCCGAATCGCTCCGCAAGGACGCGGAGGCGCTGAAGGCCGAATATGAAGCCAAGGCGGTGGCTGCCGACAAGGAAGCCGCTGCGATGGTCGAGCGTGCCAGGCATGAGGCTGAGGCAATCGTCGCCAAGGCGGCGGAAGATGCCGCAGCGCTCGTTGAGCGGCGCAAGGCCATGGCCGAGGCGAAGATTGCCGCGGAAGAGCGCGCCGCCATCGACGAATTGCGCGCGACCACCGCCAAGGCTGCGACAGAGGCCGCGGCCAAGCTGATCGCAGAGCGCGGCGATGCGGGCGCCGACAAGAAGTTGGTCGACCAGGCCATCGCAGGCCTGGCGAAGCGCTAATCCCTATCCCCTATCATCAAGGGGAGGGGATTTCTTCACTCATTGCTGGTGCTGGCCGCCCGGCGCGCTCACGCCTTCAAGCGCCACTTCGGCCGTGTCCGTATTGGCCTCCCGGGCAAGATCCCCAAGACTGACAATACCGACCAGGCGCTGCTCGGTATCGAGCACCGGCAGGCGCCGGACCTGCTCGTCGCTCATCCGCTGGGCGACGGTGCCGACATCCTCATCCTCAAGGGCACAGATGATTCCGTCGCTCATCAGTTCGCTGACCGGCGTGTCCGGTCCGCGACCCTCGGCCACGCCGCGCACCGCGATGTCGCGATCGGTGATCATGCCAATCACCTTGTCGCCCTGACAGACAGGGATTGATCCTGCATCGGCACGGAGCATGAAGCTGGCCGCTTCGCGCGCGGTCTGTTCGGCGCTGATCGTCTCGACCTCAGTGGTCATCACTTCGCTAACTTTCATGGGGGCCCTCCTTGTTCGGAATTCGCCCGTCAAACGAACATGATGGCGACCCCGTTCCGGCCCTAGGGAACATTCTCCGTCAGAAGGTCGTATGTCGCGACCATCTCGTCCTTCTGGTTGAAGATCTCGACCGCCCAGCGGACGACACCGGTCTCTTCGCTCTTCAGCGACTTGGCGCGGACCGTCAGTTCCACTCGCATCGAATCGCCGGGATAGAGCGGGGTCAGGAAACGAAGATTCTCAAGGCCGGTATTGGCCAGGACCGGGCCGGGATCGGGGTCGACAAACAGGCCGGCGGCGAAGCTCAGGATCAGATATCCGTGGGCAACCCGGCCCTCGAAGATCGGCGAAGCCTTGGCTGCTTCCTCGTCCATATGGGCATAGAAGGTATCGCCGGTGAAATGGGCGAAATGTTCGATGTCCTCGAGCGTTACCGTCCTACTCTTGGTCCTGAGCGTATCGCCGATTTCGAGCTCGCTCATCTTGCGGCGGAACGGATGGGCCTTGATCTCGTGCTTGGGCCCGCCGGGGATATATTGCTCGCTGATCGCGGCGATCATCGACGGGGTCGACTGGATCGCAGTGCGCTGCATGTAATGCTTCACGCCGCGGATGCCGCCCATCTCCTCGCTGCCGCCGGCGCGGCCGGGGCCACCGTGGACAAGGACCGGAAGCGGCGAGCCATGGCCCGTACTTTCGGCGGCATTGTCGCGGTTCAGCACGAGCATGCGGCCGTGATATGCGGCCGCGCCTTGCACGAAGTCGCGGGCGGTGTCCGGCGAATGAGTAAAGAGGGAGAGCGCCAGGCTCCCCATGCCGCGATTGGCCAGTGCGACGGCGTCGGCCAAGTCCTTGTACGGCATGACCGTCGACACCGGACCGAACGCCTCGACGTCGTGAACGGCGGCATGGCCCCAGGGATCGTCGCTGCGCAGCAGGATAGGCTCCATGAAGGCGCCGCCGGCGACGCCCGGCGTTGCATCGGGATCGCCCGCGACGATGCGCGCGCCGGCCGCGGTCAGCTTGCCGATCTGGGAGCGGACATCGTCGCGTTGTCCGAGCGAGACTAGCGCGCCCATGCGGCTTTCCTTGTCGCGAGGGTCGCCGACCCTGGTCGCGGCGAGCCGCTCGCGGATCGCTGCCTCCGCCGTGTCGAGATGCTCGGCGGGCGCCATGGCGCGGCGGATGGCAGTGCACTTTTGCCCCGCCTTGACCGTCATCTCGTTGACGACCTCTTTCACGAACAGGTCGAACTCCGGCGTTCCCGGCGCCGCGTCGGGGCCAAGCAATGACGCGTTCAGGCTGTCCTGCTCGGCGACGAACTTGACGCTTTCCCGGCTGACGACCGGGTGCGAGCGGAGCTTGAGCGCGGTCGATGCAGAGCCGGTGAAGCTGACCACGTCCTGGCCGGTCAGATGATCGAACAGGTCGCCGACTCCGCCGACGATGAGCTGGACCGAGCCCGGCGGCAACAGGCCGCTGTCGATCATCACCCGGAAGGCTGCCTCGCACAGATAGGCGGTGGCGCTGGCCGGCTTGACGATTGCGGGCATGCCGGCAAGCAAGGTCGGGGCGAGCTTTTCCAGCATGCCCCACACCGGGAAGTTGAACGCGTTGATATGGACCGCCGCGCCCTGCAGCGGGGTGTAGATGTGCTGGCCGATGAAGCTGCCGCTCTTCGACAATGGCTCGACCGGGCCATCGAGCAGGACATGGGCATCGGGCAGCTCGCGCCGTCCCTTGGATGAAAAGCTGAACAACGTCCCGGCGCCGCCCTCGATATCGATCCAGCCGTCCCTGCGGGTTGCGCCGGTCTGGTAATTGAGCTCGTACAACTCTTCCTTGCGGGCCATGATTGCGAGTCCGAGGCCCTTGATGATCCGCGCGCGCTCATGAAAGCTGAGCTTGCGCAGCGCGGGTCCGCCGACGTCGCGGGCGTGGCGCAGCATTCCGCCGAAATCGAGACCGCCGGAGCCGGTCTGCGCGACGGGACTGCCATCGATGGCCGAGGCAATCTGGCTGAGGGACGAGCCGTCGCCGGACACCCATTGGTCGAAGCTGTAGTTGAGCAGGTTGAGAGTCTTCATTGCTCTCCCTTAGAAGAAGTCGCAGGTTCGCGGCACCCTTCAATGACGAGGCAAGCATGATCGCACCAGTAAGGCCGATTGCACTCGGCGACATCGAAGCTGCGCGCGAGAATGTCGCAGGGACGGTACTGCGGACTCCGCTGGTCAGGCTTGAACTGGGAAGTGGCGCGCCGGAAATCTGGCTCAAACTGGAGAACCTCCAGCCAACCAATGCCTACAAGATCCGCGGCGCAACCAATGCGGTGGCCCGGCTTTCGGACGTTGAGCGCTCCCGCGGAGTGTGGACGATCAGCGCCGGAAATGCCGGACAAGGCGTGGCATACGCCGCGCGCAAGGCTGGAATTCCCTGCTCGGTCGTAGCGATCGAGACTGCGCCGCAGACCAAGCTCGACCGGATGCGGGCGCTCGGTGCGACCATCGTCCCGGTTTCCTACGAGCAAGCGTGGCAGGCGGCGGAAGCGCATGCCTTCGAGGGACTCGACGGCACCTTCATCCATCCGTTTGACAATCACAATTTCATTGCCGGCCATGGCACAATGGGCATCGAGCTCGTCGAGCAGCTGCCGGAGGTAAGGACGGTTATCGCGGCAATCGGCGGGGGCGGGCTGATCACCGGGGTCGGAAGCGCGGTCAAGGCGCTTCGCCCTGATGTGAGCGTGGTTGGCGCCGAGCCCGAGACGGCAGCGCCCTATGCCTATTCGCTTGAGCAAGGTGCAGCCAGCCGATTCCCCGAATGGACCGCCTCTTTCGTTGACGGGGCCGGCGGCAAGAGCGTCACGGAACGCATGTGGCGACGCATGCAGCCGGTGGTCGATGCGACGATCATCGTGACGCTCGATCAAACGGCGGCGGCGATGCGCTTGATCGCGGAAAAGACGCGTACCATTGCCGAAGGTGCCGGCGCCCTGTCCCTGGCGGCAGCTTTTACCGGTCAGGCGGGTGACGGGCCGATCGTTTGCGTCGTTTCCGGCGGCAACATCGACCTCAAGAAATTTGCCGAACTGGTCGCCTGATCAGCGGCCCTCGAATTTTGCACGGCGCTTCTCAAGGAAAGCGGCGACTCCTTCGCGATAGTCATGGGTGAAGCCAAGGCGGCGCATCTCGTCGCGCTGAAGGTCAAGTTCCTCGTCGAGGGTACGGCCCCACGACGTGCGGATGATGCGCTTGATCGCTGCGAGCCCGAGCGGTGGCAAGCCGGCGAGCTTGGTTGCTACTGAGTCGATTTCGGCATCGAGCGCGTCGTCTTCGACTGCTTTCCAGATGAGTCCCCAATCGGCGGCCTTCTCAGCGGACAGCGGTTCGCCGGTCAGGGCCAGGCCGAGCGCACGCGCCTGCCCAACGAGGCGGGGCAGGTGCCAGCTGCCACCACTGTCGGGGATCAGTCCCAGGGCAGAAAAGCTTTGGATGAACTTGGCGGATTTGCCGGCAATGACGAGGTCGCAGGCCAGCGCGATGTTTGCTCCCGCGCCGGCGGCAACGCCGTTCACACGAGCGATCACCGGCTGCGGCAGCGAAGCCAGCGACCTGATCAGCGGATTCCAGCTTTCCTCCACCGTTTCGCCCAGATCGACCGCCTCGCCTGGTGCGACGGCTCGGTCGTTCAAGTCCTGGCCGGCGCAAAAGCCACGACCCGCACCGGTGAGGACGATGACGCGTGCGTCGCCAAGCCTTGACAGCGCGTCCCGCAGTTCTGCGTGCATCGCCCTCGTGAAGCTGTTGAGCCGGTCCGGACGGTTCAGAGTCAGGCGTGCGATGCCGCCCGATTGTTCAAGCAGGATGGATTCGTAGGCCATGGCGGAAGCCGTAGCACTGGTCCTGGCAGTCAGGGAGAACCGTTTCGTGTGGTTAACGGCTTTTTTACCACAACTGCCTAGCAGGGCAGTCTGGAACCAATGCTGGACTGGCCGTGAGACCCTTGCTGCGCAACATGATGAAGCTGGCTGCACTCGCCCTGGTGGGCGCAGTTCCGCTTGCGGCGGCGACAGCGGCAACGACCACGATCCAGGCCAACGCCAAGGTCGTCAAATCGTTGGAGCTGAGCTCCAAGCAGAATCTCGATTTCGGCACGGTCATGCTGTCCGGAACGCCTGGAACCTACACCGTGTCGCTCAGCCTGGCCGGAGTGCTGACCTGCCCCAGTGGGGCCACCTGCACCGGCGCGCCGATGCCGGCCATCCTCAATGCCAGTGGCTCCAGAGGCCAGATCGTGCGCATATCCGTTGCCCCTTCCGACCTGGTCAATGCCGCGGACGGCAGCAGCATTCCCTTCACGCCGCTTGCACCCGCCAGCATCACTCTCACCAACTCCGGTAAGCCTGGGCAGGATTTCAACGTCGCCGGCTCGATCGACATCCCGTCGACTGCAGATGGAAGCTACAGCGGCAATATCGTGGTGAACGCTGAATATCAGTAATGTAGGTCAGCCAGCCCGCTCTTCAGCCGTTTTCAGCTTGTGCAGGATGATGGCGTTGCCGTCGGGGTCCTCGATCACCGCCATCCGGCAGACCGGGCTATCGATGTCCTCGGCGGTCAGGGTGACACCCTTGGATTTCAGCTCTGCGATCGTTGCCGGCAGATCATCCACCTCGAACGCAATCATTCCGCCGGCCCTGGCGCTCGGCTGGCTCTCCGACACCGTGGTTATCGCAAGGCAGCCGCCGCCTGGAAGGTCGAACTCGACCCAGGGGCTGGACGGACCGCCGCTACCCGGCCCAAGCGCAAGGGTTTCCTCATAGAAGGCGCGGGCGCGCGGCATGTCCCTGACCGGATACATGGTGAACGCGATTTTCTGGAGCATCGCTTCCTCCTTTGATCGGCGCTTCAACTATAGCAACGCGCGGGCGGGGTGGAAGCTCGGCCCCGGAAGCGCTACATCGGCCCTATGTACACCACCGAGCTTTCGAAGAACGTCAAGCCGATCGAAACGGTCGAGGATCCTGAGCTCGTTGCGGCATTCGAGGCGCGCGTCGCGGCGGACGAGTTCATCGAGCCGAAGGACTGGATGCCCGACGCCTATCGCAAGACTCTGGTCCGACAGATTTCCCAGCATGCGCACAGCGAGATCGTCGGCATGTTGCCCGAGGGCAACTGGATCACGCGGGCGCCATCGCTGCGGCGCAAGGCCATCCTGTTGGCCAAGGTGCAGGACGAGGGCGGGCACGGGCTCTATCTTTACTGTGCGGCGGAGACGCTCGGGACGAGCCGGGAGGAAATGGTCGAGGCGCTCCACTCAGGGAAGGCCAAGTACAGCACCATCTTCAACTATCCGACGCTGACCTGGGCCGACATCGGCGCGATCGGCTGGCTGGTCGACGGGGCGGCGATCATGAACCAGGTGCCGCTGCAGCGCACCAGCTATGGCCCCTATGCCCGGGCGATGGTCCGGGTGTGCAAGGAGGAGAGTTTCCATCAGCGCCAGGGCTATGAGATCATGATCGCGCTGGCCAACGGCACCGCCGATCAGAAGCGGATGGCGCAGGACGCGCTCAACCGCTGGTGGTGGCCAAGCCTGATGATGTTCGGTCCGCCCGACGACAATTCGCCCAACACCGAGCGGTCAATGCGCTGGCGGATCAAGCGCGAAACCAATGACGAGCTTCGCCAGAAGTTCGTCGACATCACGGTGCCTCAGGCCGATTTCCTCAACCTCAGCGTGCCGGATCCCGAGCTCAAGTGGAACGAGGCCAAGGGCGGCTATGATTTCGGCGAGGTCGATTGGGAGGAATTCTACGCAGTCGTTCGCGGCGAGGGTCCGGTCGCCAAGGAGCGGATGAAGGCACGACGGGACGCATGGGACAATGGCGCATGGGTGCGCGACGCCGCTGCAGCCCATGAGGAGAAGCGGCGGGCTAGGGCGGCCGCTTGAATTTTCCGTCATTCCCGCGAAAGCGGGAATCCCGCTGCCTTCAGCAACGGGACAGGATTAAAGCGGGACCCCCGCCTTTGCGGGGGTGACGATTAAGGTGGTTCAAATGTCAGACTGGCCGCTGTGGGAGGTATTCGTTCGTGCGAAGGGCGGTCTTAGCCATCGCCACGTTGGCAGCGTTCATGCTCCTGACGCGGAGCTCGCGCTCCGCCATGCGCGCGACACCTACACGCGGCGCCTCGAAGGAGTGAGCCTGTGGGTGGTGCCGTCGGCGTCGATCGTCGCATCAGATCCTGCCGATAGCGGGCCGCTGTTCGAGCCGGCCGAAGACAAGATCTATCGCCATCCGACCTTTTACGACATTCCCGACGTCGTGAAGCATATCTGATGGCCACGCGTTCCAAGATCGACGGCGATTTGGTGAAGCGCGGCCTCTCGCCGTCGATCGTGGGCGAGCAGGATCCGGCGCTGTTCGATTATTGCCAGCGCCTCGGCGACGACGCGCTGATCCTCGGTCAGCGACTTTCCGAATGGTGCGGACATGCCCCGGCGCTGGAAGTCGACCTCAGCCTCGCGAATATCGCGCTGGACCTCATTGGGCAGGGAACACACTTCCTCGGGCTGGCCGGAGACGCCGATAAGCTCGCGTTCCATCGCGACGTGCTCGACTGGAAGAATTGCCTGCTGGTCGAGCAGCCCAATGGTGATTTCGCGCAGACCATCGCCCGCCAGCTGCTGTTTTCGACCTGGCAGCATTTGCTCTATCAAGCGCTTGCCGCCTCGAGGGACGAGCGGATCGCGGCGATCGCTGCCAAGGGCGCCAAGGAAGTTGCCTATCACCGCGAGCTGGCGGCGGACTGGACGATCCGCCTTGGCGATGGGACCGAAGAAAGCACCCGGCGAATGGCCGAGGGGCTCGATTGGTGCTGGCGCTTCATTCCCGAACTGTTCGAGGTCGACGAGCTGCTGGAAGAATTGATCGGCCGCGGCATCGCCGCCGATCCGCGCGCGTTGGAGGACGAGTATCGCAGCGCACTGGGGGCGGTACTGGCCGAGGCGAAGCTAGTTGTTCCGGTCGACCAGCGGCCGATCCTTGGCGGAAGGCGCGGTCACCACAGCGAGCATCTCGGACATCTACTAGCGGTGATGCAGTTCCTCCCAAGAACCTACCCCGACGCTGCCTGGTAATGGCCGAGCATTTCTACAAGCTTCGGGTAGCGGAGATCGTGCCCGAGACGGAGGAAGCAAATTCAATCCGCTTCGAGGTTCCCGAGGAGCTGAAGGAGGCGTTCCGTTTCAGGGCCGGCCAGCACTTGTCGGTGCGAGCCGAAATTGGTGGCGAAGAGGTGCGGCGCAACTATTCGCTCTGCGTCGCGCCCGACGAGGGTCAGCTCAAGGTCACGGTCAAGCGCATTGCAGGCGGCGTCTTTTCCAACTGGGTCGCCGACAAACTGAAGGCCGGCGACGCGCTCGACGTGATGACCCCGCACGGCAGCTTCACGGTCGAATTCGATCCTGCCAGAAAGCGGCGCTACGTCGCATTTGCAGGCGGGTCGGGAATCACCCCGGTGATGTCGCTGATCAAGACCGCTCTCGCGTCAGAGCCGGAAAGCAGGTTCACCCTCTTCTACGGCAACCGTGATTCCAACTCGGTAATCTTCCTCGAAGGCCTGGCGGCGCTGAAGGACCGCTACCTCGGCCGCTTCGAGCTCTATCACTTCCTCAGCGACGAGGAGGGCGATGTTGGGCTGTTCAACGGAATGCTCGACCGCGAAACTTGCGACGAGGCGATCGATCACCTGGTCGAGGATGTTGCGAAAGTCGATTCCTGGTTCATTTGCGGGCCCGGCCCGATGATGGATGCGGCCGAGGCGGCGCTTAGCGATCGCGGAGTGGCCAGGGACCGCATCCATATCGAACGTTTCCTTGCCGGGCGGCCGTCCGCCGCGCTGGCGGCGCAAATCGCCCAGCTGCAGGAAAAGGCCGCTGGCCTGACGATCAGCGTCACGCTCGATGGTCGCACGCGCAAGGTCGAGTTTTCGCAGGCGAACATCCTCGACAGTGCGCGCGAATCCGGGTTGCCCGCGCCCTTCGCGTGCAAGGCTGGCGTTTGCGCCACCTGCCGGGCCAAAGTGACCAGGGGGAAGGTCGAAATGGCGGCGCGATACGGCCTCACTGATGAGGAAATCGAGGCGGGATATGTGCTGACCTGCCAGTCTGTCCCGGTCGGTGAGGGCGTAGCGGTCGACTATGACGCGTGACCCCGTTGGGGGTGACTGTTGCGCCCCTTTCGGCTAGTCCCGCCCCATGCTGGATGAGCCGACCAAGACGGCGCCAAATGGGGGTGCCCAGTTTTTCGATGCACTTGGCGACGTGCAGAGCGATTCACTGCTCGCACTGATTGCCATGGCCAATGCCGATCCAAGGCCCGACAAGATCGATGTGGGAGTCGGCGTCTATCGCGACGGAGCCGGCAACACGCCGATCCTGCGTGCGGTCAAAGCTGCTGAAAAGCTGCTATGGGAAAGCCAGCAGAGCAAGAGCTATGTCGGTGGTTATGGCGACAAGCGCTATGCCGAATTGCTTCGGCCGATCGTGCTTGGGCGCCATGCCGGCGACGAGCGGATCGCAGGGCTCCACACGCCAGGCGGTTGCGGTGCGCTGAGCCTGGGATTCAAGCTGATTGCCGCGGCGCATCCGGACGCGAAGGTGCTGGTCGGTACGCCGACCTGGCCAAACCATGTTCCGGTGATCGAGGCTGCTGGGCTGACCATCTCCGAATATCGTTACTACGACCGGCTCGATACGCGCATTCGCTTCGACGACATGATGGCGGCGCTGACTGGTGCGAACGCAGGCGACGTCGTCCTGCTGCATGGCTGCTGCCACAACCCGACCGGCGCCGACCTCGACGCAGGACAGTGGCGCGAGGTCGTCGATGTCGTTTCACGGCGCGGCCTCTTCCCGCTCGTCGATATTGCCTACCAGGGGCTGGGTCGTGGCTTTGCAGAAGATGCGGCCGGGCTTCATCTGCTGCTCGACTCCTGCGACGAAGTCGTCATCGCACAAAGCTGCGACAAGAATTTCGGCGTCTATCGCGATCGCGTCGGTTCGCTGTTCCTGAAGACGGCGGCGGCCGAGAAGACCAAGCGGGCGATGGATCATGTCGTCCAGATCGCGCGGGAAATGTGGTCGATGCCGCCAGATCATGGCGCGGCTGCCGTGCGGATCGTGCTCGATACGCCGGAGCTTCGAGCGGATTGGGACGCCGAAGTCGGAGAGATGCGCGATCGCATCAACCGAATTCGTGAACGGATCGCCACGGCCGACCCGCGCCTCGCCTATATCGGCGGGCAATACGGCATGTTCTCGATGCTGCCGATCAGCCGCGAGCAGGTGCTGAAGCTGCGCAGGGATCATGCCATCTACATGGCCGACAGCGGCCGGTTCAACGTGATCGGCATGGCCGACGCCGCCGTCGACCGTTTCATTGCTGCCATCGTCGAGACGATGAATGGCTGACGCCGTGACCGTCGAACCGGAGATCGACTTTAGGTCCCACTCCGGCCTCGACTGGGCCGAGGTGGCGCGGCTGGTGCTGACCAGCCGGGCGATGGATGAGCTGGAAGAGACAAGGCTCGTTCCCGAAAAAAAGGTGCTCTACCAGTTTTCCGCCCGCGGCCATGACATGGCGCAAGTGATCCTCGGAATGCACCTGCGGGACGGCGACGCTGCCTGCGGCTATTACCGGTCGCGTCCGATGCTGCTCGCGCTCGGCGTACCGCTGGCCGATGCCCTCGGCTCCGGCATGGGCCGCGAGGGCGGTTATTCGGACGGTCGCGATATCGGCGTGGTGTTCAACTATCCCAATCCCGGCGGAGCCCACGCGCTGCCGATGTGCGGCGGCGTCGGCGCCCAGTATACGCCGGCGGCGGGCTGGGCGCAGGCTATCGCCTACAAGGCCAAGGTCTTGGGGGAAAAGGATAATGGTGCGATTGCGGTGGTGCTGGGCGGCGACGCCAGCTGCGCCACGGGCGGATTTTGGTCCGCGCTAACAATTGCAACCACGCAATCTTTGCCACTGTTGTTTTACGTCGAGGACAATGGCTACGGCATCTCGGTTACGTCGGATTACCAGACGCCGGGGCGCGACATTGCCGCCAACCTCGCCAGCTTCAAGAATCTCGCCATCTGGAACGGCGACGGCACATTTCCCGCCGAGGCGGCGCGATTGATTGGCGAGGCCGTGAGCCATGTCCGGACACGCAAGGGGCCGGCGCTAATCCGCCTGACGGTGCCGCGGCTGGAGGGCCACAGCTTCCAGGATACCCAGGCCTACAAGTCGGAAGCGGAAGTGAAGGCCGAATGGGCGCGTGACCCGCTGGTCAAACTGAAAAAGTTTGCGGCGGACCTTGATTGGGAGCTGATCGAGGCATCGGTCGAGCAGGAAGTCGAAACTGCCCGGGCCGAGGCAGAGGCGCGCGGCGTTTCGACGCCGGACCGAGTCACCGACCACGTCCACTTCGACGGCCAGGCGAGCATTGTCGGCGGCGGCGCAGGCCTCAGCCTGGAAGGAACGACGGATGTGCCGCAGCCGGCGGGCCAGCGGATCAACATGGTTACCGCCATCCGCCGTGTGCTGGACCAGGAGCTGGAGGCCAATCCGAAGGTCCTTGTGTTCGGGGAGGATGTCGGGCCGAAGGGCGGCGTCCATGCGGTGACGCTTGGCCTGCAGGACAGGTACGGCGTTGACCGGGTTTTCGACACCTCCTTGAACGAGGAAGGCATTGTCGGCCGCGCCGTCGGCATGGCGCTGGCCGGACTGATGCCGGTGCCGGAGATCCAGTTTCGCAAATATGCCGAGCCGGCAACCGAGCAGATCAACGACTGCGGGACGATGCGCTGGCGGACCGCCAACCGCTTTTCGGCACCGATGGTCCTGCGAATTCCGGGTGGCTTCTTCAAATGCGGCGATCCCTGGCACAGCCAGACCAACGAAGTGCAGTTCGTGCACAACCCTGGCTGGAAGGTAGCGGTCCCATCCAACGCCGAAGATGCTGCCGGGCTATTGCGCGCATCCCTGCGCGGCCATGACCCGGTGATTTTCTTCGAGCATCGCGCCATGCTCGACGACAGCTGGGCCCGCCGGCCCTGGCCCGGCGACAAGTTCGTGCTGCCGTTCGGGCGCGCGAAGAAGACGCGGCAGGGCGTCAAGATCACGATCGTCACGTGGGGCGCGATGGTCCCGCGCTGCGAGGCGGCAGCAGAAGGCATCAGCGCCGATATCATCGACCTGCGCACCCTGATGCCATGGGACCGCGAGATGGTGCTGGACAGCGTTCGCCGTACCCGCCGATGCCTGATCGTCCACGAAGACCTGCGTACTGGCGGCTTCGGCGCGGAGATCGCCGCGGTGGTCGCTGACGAAGCCTTCCTCGATCTCGACGCTCCGGTCGCTCGCGTTACGATGCCCGACGTCCCCAGCCCACACCATCCGGCGCTGATGGAATGGGCTCTGCCCTCGGTCGAGCGTATCCGTGCCGAGATCGACCGGCTGGTGGGGTTCTAGATGATCGAAGTTCGCGTTCCGGACGAGCAGGAAGGCACCAAGGCAGTCGTGCGCGCCTGGCTGAAGAAGGTCGGCGAAGCGGTTGCCGAGAATGACCCGCTGGTTGAGCTGGAAACCGACAAGGTCACTCAGGAAGTGCCATCGCCCGCATCCGGCGTTCTCGCGGAAATTCTGCTGGACACGGATGATGAGGCGGAGCCGGGTGCGCTATTGGCCCGGATCGAAGCCGGTGTTTACGAGCCGATTGCACTTGCCGACAACAAGGCAGGGTCGAAAGCGGCGCCGAAGACAGTTCCTTCCAGGGCACAGGCCGGTGCCAGCGACGTTGAAATTCGGCTGTCCCCCTCCGTCCGCCGCGCGCTGCTGCAGCACAATATCGACCCCTCGCGCATCCAAGGCACCGGTCGTGACGGGCGCATCACGCGCGATGATGTCGATCGGGCGGTGACAAGTGCGACGACGGTGGCGGTCGGCGACCCATCGACCGCCGAGACGAAGATTTTCGCCGGCGGCGACATTCCACACGACCGTATGCGGCTGAAGATCGCCGAGAATATGGTCCGCGCGGTGAGCGAGGCCCCGCACGTCACCGCGCTGTTCGAGGCGGATTTCTCGGCGATTGCCGCGCACAAGGCCGCGATGGCGGCGAAGGGCATCAAGCTCAGCTATACCGCCTATCTGATCAAGGCCGCAGCCGAGGCGATGGCGGTTGCGCCTGCCATCAACGGGCGCTGGGAAAAGGACCGCATCGCCGTCGCGCCGACGATCAATGTCGGCGTTGGTACCGCCCTTGGCGACAAGGGCCTGGTCGTCCCCGTGGTCAAGGATGCAGGCTCGCTCAGCCTCGAGGAAATCGGCCGCAAGCTCGACGACCTAACGAGTCGGGCACGTTCCGGGGATCTGGCCGCCGCGGACGTGTCGGGCGGCAGCTTCACCATTTCCAACCATGGCGTATCGGGCAGCTTGCTCGCCGCGCCGATTATCCTTCATGCCGGCCAGGCAGCAATCCTCGGTGTCGGCAAGCTTGAGAAACGCGTTGTCGTGCGCGAGTTGAACGGTCAGGACGCGATCCTGATCCGGCCGATGGCCTATGTCACGCTGACCATCGATCACCGCGTGGTTGACGGTCATCAGACAAACGCATGGCTGACGAGGTTCGTTGAAATAGTCGAAGGCTGGCCGGCGGCCTAATCAGGGGAGCGCATTTGGCTAACGAGGGGAACAGGCCGGGAAGCGACGATCGAAGCTTCGTTCGCCGCACCCTGATCGTGCTGGCACTCTCCGCGCTTGTCTTCCTCGCCTGGCAGCTTCGCAACCTCCTCCTGATGCTATTCGGAGCCATCGTAGTGGCATCCGTCTTCAGGGCACTCGCCGATCGGATCTGTAGCCTTACCAAGGCCAGCGAATCCGTGGCGGTTGCCATTTCGATTGTTTTGGTACTCGGCACGCTCGGCGGGCTTGTCGCGTTGTTCGGGGCGCACATTGCCTTCCAGGTGGACGTGCTGGCCAAGACCTTGCCCGCTGCGTGGCAGTCTTTCGAACAAAGGGTTGGGGATCTCGGGCTGGCCGATCAGCTGCGTCGACTGGTTGAAGGCGTTCGCCAGTCAAGCGGATCGTTCGCAAATCTCAGCCGCGCCGTCATGTCCATCGGCAACGGCATTGCCGAGATTCTCATCGTGCTGTTCGGCGGCATCTACCTGGCGGCGCAGCCGCGCGTTTATCGAGCGGGCGCAATTAAATTGGTTCCTCCCGGGAGGAGGGCGCTGGTTGCCGAGGCCATGGATGAATCGGAAAGGGCACTGCGGCTCTGGCTCAAGGGCCAGTTGATCGCGATGCTGGTCGTCGGGCTGTTGACCGGAATTGGCCTGTCACTGCTGGGTCTTCCGTCCGCCCTGGTACTTGGGCTGGTTGCCGGGTTGCTCGAATTCATCCCCTTCCTGGGCCCGATTCTGGCAGCGGTGCCTGCCGTGCTGTTGGCCCTGGCGGTCAGCCCTGATCTCGCCCTGGCAGTGGCGCTGCTTTATTTCGCCGTTCAACAATTGGAAGGCTATGTCCTGACGCCATTGGTCCAGCAATATGCGGTCGAACTGCCTGGCGTCATCCTCCTCTTTTCGCTGCTCGGGTTTGGATTGTTGTTCGGAACGCTGGGCGTGGTCCTGGCGGCACCGCTGACCGTCGTCACCTATGTGCTGGTGAAGCGTCTTTATGTCATCGAGGCACTGCACACGCCGACGCCCATTCCCGGCGAGAACCGGACGGAATGAGCTGGGCCGGCGCAGCTATCCAAGCTCCTGCACGATCGCGCGCACCAGCATCCCGACATCGTCCGAGCCATTGTAGGCGTGCATCGACGCCCGAAGCCCGATGAAGCCGGACTGCTCGACGACTCGCAGGTAAATATTGTGCCGCATCAGCAGGTCGCGGCGGATCGCATGATGATCGGCTTCGGCCGGCAAGGTGAAGCTCATATTTGCCGAAACGGTCGGGCCGTTGCGCGGCGAAGGAATGACAATGCCCGGGATCTGAACCAGCGCATCGTAGAGCTCGCCGCGAAGCGCGAGGTTGTGGGTTTCGATGTTGGACAGGCCTAGCGCCTGCACATAGTCGACCGCGGCGCCCAGCCCATGCATGCCTGCGATATTGCCGATGCCGGTCGAATCCGAATTGGCCCGCCGGCCAGCCTGCAGGGGCAGGGCGTCCAGTTGGTCCTCCAATTCGGGACTGAGGTATAGAAATCCGGTGCCCTTTGGCCCCATCAGCCATTTGTGGCCGCTGGCCGCATAGGCGTGACAGCCCATCGCCGCGACGTCGACGGGCATCGCGCCGGCTGACTGTGCGCCGTCGACGATCGACAGGCAGCCGCGCTCTCTCGCCAGGGCGCATAGCTCGGCTGCAGGCAATTGCACGCCGGTTGTGAACAGGATGTGCGAAAACGACAGCACCCGGGTTTGGGGACGGATGGCCGCAGCGACCCGCTCGACAATTGCTGCCGGATCGCGTTCAGCAGGGGAAATGGCAATTGTGTCAATCCCAACGTCGTAGCGGCGCGCCACCCATTCCCAGCCGAACCGGCCGGCAGGATGCTCGTGGTCGGTCGTCAGGATCCGGTCGCCTGGCCGGAGCGCAAGGCCCTGAGCAAGCAGAAACATGCCGGCCGTGGCGCTGCCCGTCAGGACAATGTCCTCTGCCTGGCAGTTGAGGAGGCCGGCGACCTTGGCGCGAACCTTGTCGATCCGCCCGATACCCGGTCCGTAGGTCGCGCCGAAGGGGTCCTGCTCCGTGGCGGCCATCGCCGCGACAGTCGCGTCGAATACCGGGCGAGGCATGGCGCCGACGCCGCCG
>DASTOV010000147.1:0-3386 GCA_035720125.1 Sphingomicrobium sp.
GATCTTGCGATGGTCGCGCTTGTCTGCCTCCTCCAACCGGACGAGATGTTCAGCCAGTTGCTTCTTGTTGAGCCAGGCGGTGCCGTAGATGCGGCTAAGCATCGGGTTGTTCTGGTCGCCGCGCCAATAGGCTCCCGAGACATGGGTCAGCTTGAACGCCTGCGGGTCGAGCCTGCCGGTCGAAGCCAGGTGCGGCCCGCGGCACAGGTCGATCCAGGCTCTGTCGCCCTGACCGGAGCGATACATGGTGATCGGCTCGCCCTCGGGCAGCTCCATCACCCATTCGGCCTTGAAGCGTTCGCCCTGCCTCTCGAATAGCGCGCGAACATCCTCGCGCTTCCACACTTCGCGGACCAGCGGCAGATCCTCGCCGATGATCCGGCGCATCTCCTCCTCGATGATCGGCAGGTCTTCGTCGGTGAAGGGCCCGCGGTCGGGCGCCGGGGCGAAGTCGTAATAGAAGCCGTCCGCGGTCGCCGGACCGAAGGTGATCTGAGTGCCCGGGAACAGCCGCTGCACTGCCTCCGCCAGCACATGGGCAAAGTCGTGGCGCACCAGTTCCAGCGCCTCCTTTTCGTCCCGCGAAGTCACCAGAGCCAAGTCGGAATCGCTCTCGAACGGGCGATTCAAATCCCTGAGCTCGCCATTGACACGCGCTGCCAGCGCCGCCTTGGCTAGGCCAGGTCCGATCGCCGCCGCGACGTCGGCTGGAGTCGAGCCCTCGGGCATTTCGCGCGACGAACCGTCAGGAAGCTTGATCGTGAACATCTCGGACATGGTGACGCCTCTAGCCGGGAGTGCTCACTCTCTCAACCGGCTTCCCTTCCGCGCCAAGCGCGCTAGGGAGGCGGCATGAAATTGTCCGACGTCGCTCCCCCAGACCTTGCCTATTTTGACCCCGGCGACGGCCGGCGGATCGCCTACCGCCTGCGCGCGCCCAAAGCGGGATCTGCGACCGTCCTGTTCCTGCCCGGCTATGCCTCCGACATGGAGGGAGCAAAGGCTGCTGCCATCGACTTCTTTTGCGCGCAGCGGAATATCGGCTGCCTGCGCCTCGACTATTCGGGCACCGGTTCGAGCGGCGGCGACTTCTCCGACGGGACGCTGACCCGATGGCTGCAGGAGATACTGGCGGCCATCGACCTGTTGACCGAAGGTCCGCTCATCATCGCCGGCTCGTCGATGGGCGGCTGGCTGGCCCTGCACGCCGCGATGAAGCGCCCCGACCGTGTCAAAGGCCTGCTGGGCATTGCCGCGGCACCCGATTTCACCGACTGGGGCTACAGCGCAGAGGAAAAACAGGCGCTGGTCCGCGACGGCCGGGTTGAACAGGTCAATCCCTATGGCCCGAAACCGTCGGTCACCTGGCGCGGCTTCTGGGAATCCGGAGCCGAGCATCGCCTACTCTACAATTTGATCGACCTTATCATCCCGGTCCGACTGGTTCATGGCGAGCTGGATGAAGACGTACCGATGGGCGTCCCGATCAAGTTGATGGCCGACCTGCGTTCATCCGATGTCCAGCTTCGTATCGTCAAAAACGCCGGCCATCGCCTGAGCGAGCCGCACGAGATCCACGCGATTCTCGTCGAGCTGCACGGGCTGGTGGAGCGAATCGCATGATCCTTTTTCTCATGGCAATCGCCGCACAGGCACCCGCATCAGCATGCCCGACGGTGCTGACCAGCGAGGCCCAGGCTTGTCGCGCGATCGAGGCGAGCGAGTCCGGCCGCTTCGGCGACGCCGCCACTGCATTCGAGGCCGCGGCCGAATTGGCGCCCGCCGGCGATCCGGCACGTGACCGCGCCCTCGCCGCGGCCGGCAATATGTGGATTGCCGCGGGTCAGCCGGGAAAGGCCGCCGTGGCGCTCGACAAAGCGCTAGCGGGAACCGGGCTGCGCGCCGAGCAGCATGGCCTGGCCCTGCTCGACCGGGCACGGGCAGCCGAGGCCCAGGGCGATCTGAAAACGGCGCGCGCCAAGATCGACGAGGCCGCCAAGACGATCAGCGAGGACCCGTTCCTCTGGTATTTCTCGGCCGCGATTTCGCTCCGCGAGGAGAATATCCCTGCGGCCAAGTCGGCAATCAATCGCGCCCTTGCCATGGCGCCCGATTCCGCCGAGGTTCTGTTCGAGGCCGGCCATATCGCAAAGGCCGCCGATGAGGACGCGCAAGCCCGCGACTATTGGAACCGCGCGGTGGCGGCCGACCCCAACGGCCCGACCGGCAGGGCCGCGCGCGAGGCCCTGGCCATGACCGAGGCGCCCCTCACCGTCACCAATCAGGTTGCCAAGCTCCCTAACGGCGACGGCGAGGGCGACGAGGATCGATGACCGGGGCTGCTTGAAATCGGGCCCGGTGAGGCCGACCTTGGCGACACCGACATTGCAGGAGCCGCCCGATGCAATTCCTCCATTCCATGCTCCGCGTTTCTGATCCGGAGGCTACCGTTGCATTCTTTCAATTGCTGGGCCTTGAAGAACGGAGGCGCATGGAGGTTCCCGAAGGGAAATACACGCTGATCTTCATGGGTGTGCCCGGAGATGATGGCGGCGAGGTCGAGTTGACCCACAATTGGGATGAGAGCGGCTACATTGGCGGGCGAAACTTCGGCCACCTCGCCTTCCGGGTCGACGACATATATGCAACCTGCCAAAAGCTGATGGACCATGGCGTCACCATCAATCGGCCGCCGCGCGACGGCCATATGGCGTTCGTGAAATCGCCCGACGGCATTTCGATTGAGCTGCTGCAGAAGGGCAGACTTGAGCCCACCGAGCCCTGGGCCTCCATGCCCAACACGGGTAGCTGGTGATGAGCTCTCCGCTCGAAATCGTCGCGGTGCCGGCGTTTGCCGACAATTATCTCTGGCTGGCGCATGATCCGGACAGCGGCGAGACGGCGGTGGTTGATCCGGGTGACCCGGCGCCGGTCCTGGCAGAAGCCCAAAGGCGCGGGTGGTCGATCACCAGGATCTTCAACACCCATTGGCATCCCGACCACACGGGCGGGAACCTGGCAATCAAGGAGGCGACCGGCGCGACGATCATTGGGCCGGAAGGCGAGAATGGGCGGGTTCCGGGCCTCGACGTTGCGCTGAAAGAGGGTGACCGGATTTCGCTCGGCTCCCACAAGGCCGAAGTCTGGGCAGTGCCGGGCCATACAATCGGCCATATCGCCTATGTCTTCGGCGATGATCGGATCGCGTTTGTCGGCGATACTCTGTTCGCGATGGGCTGCGGCCGCCTGTTCGAGGGCACGCCGGAGCAGATGTTTCGTTCGCTGGCCCGGCTGGGAGGCCTGCCGGCGGATTTCAATCTCTATTGTGCCCACGAATACACGCTGGCCAATGCCCGCTTCGCCGCCCACGCTTTCCCGGAGAACGA
>DASTOV010000148.1:0-3277 GCA_035720125.1 Sphingomicrobium sp.
CCGCGCAGATTTCACCCCGCGGCTGTGGGAGCGCGTGGACCTGATTTTCGCCGAGGGCGCCGAGATCGAATGCGCAGTGCGCTGGATTCGCGGCGATCGGATCGGCCTTGAATTTGCCCATGAAACCCGGATCGACTGCGACCCGCGCGCACGTGACGCGCTGCTGCTTGACGTGATCAATCGCAGCTTCCCGGACGTCGCCCTGACGCCCAGGGAGGAAATGCAGGAGCCCGCGGTCGAACTGTTTAGCGAACCGGACGACGACGACGCGGTCGCCAACACGCGCCGCACCGAACGTCGGCACCCGCTGGTGTGGATGGGCGAGCTTTACTTCAGCCATACGAGCGAAAAGGTTCGCCTCCGTAACATTTCGGCGCATGGCGCGCTTGTTGAGTGTCCGGTGCAATATCCGGTCGGCGTCGAAGTGCTGCTCGACCTTGGTGATGCCGGTCAGCATTTTGCGACGGTCAGCTGGACTTGCGGCGACAAGGCCGGACTGAAGTTCCTGAAGGAATTCGACGTGGGCCGGCTCGGAAGCGCGAAGCCCGAGCTCGCACCGCACCTGATGACGCGACCCGGTCCGACTCGCCTCTCGGCCGACCTCGACAACCCGTGGGCGGAAGGCTGGCAGCGCCCGTCGATCGAGGAATTGCGCGACGACCTTGAAGGCTTCCTCAAGCGCTAGGGTCAGTCTTCCAGGATCTGGCTGGTCAACTTGGTTTCGCGCATTCGCAGATAAGCGATCAGCGAGCAGCCGATCACGATCGTGACATAGATGTAGAACCAGCGTTCGTGGCCGATGTCCTTGAGCCAGAGCGCGACGGCCTCGGCAGTCCCTCCGAATATCGTGTTGGCGATGGCGAAGGGCAGCGCAACGCCGAGCGCGCGAATATGGCTCGGGAATAGCTCGGCCTTCACCACCGCATTGATCGACGTATAGCCGGTAACGATCACCAGTGCCGCAAGGACCAGCGCGAAGGCGGTGAAGGGATCTCGCGCCTGCTCCAGCGCGACGAAAATCGGATAGGTGAACAGCACGCCGCAGGTTCCGAAGAAGATCAGCATCTTTCGCCGCCCGATCTTGTCAGACAACAGGCCGGCCAGCGGCTGCCAGAGCATGAAGAGGCCCAGTGCAACCGTCATGATGCGGGATGCGGTCGCCCGGTCGAAACCCGACGTGTTGGCCAGGAATTTCTGCATGTAGGTCGTGTAGGCATAGAAGGCGAGCGTCCCCCCGGCCGTCAGAATGATGACCAGGAATGCCTCGCGAGGATGTTCGCGAAACAGGCTCCGCCCGCTCGATTTGGGCCGGACCTCGAGCCGCGCGACATTCTGATAGCTGAGCGTTTCATCGAGGCGCCGCCGGATGAAGAAGACGACGACGGCCAGCGCGGCTCCGGCGCCGAATGCAAGCCGCCAGCCCCAGGCCTCCATCGCCGCTTCGCCGAAGATCGATTGCATGCTGACCAGCAGGGCCAAAGCGGTCAACTGGCCGCCGATGATCGTGACATATTGGAAGCTCGACCAGAATCCGCGGCGCTCCCGGCCCGCCATCTCGCTCAGATAGGTAGCGCTCGATCCATATTCGCCGCCGAGGCTGAGGCCCTGGATGACCCTGGCGACGAGCAGGATGGCAGGCGAGATCAACCCGGCCTGGCCATACGTCGGCGCGAAGGCGATCAGCAGCGAGCCGAAGCACATCAGCGAGACGGACAGGGAGAGGCCCGCCTTGCGCCCCCGGTGATCGGCATAAATGCCCATCGCCCAGGCGCCGACCGGCCGCATGACGAACCCAACGGCAAAGATCGCGGCTGTCTGGAGAAGTTGGGCAGTCTGATCGCCTTCGGGAAAGAAGGCGCTGGCGAAATAAAGTCCGAACGCCGAATAGACGTACCAATCGAACCACTCGACCAGATTGCCGAGCGACCCGCCGAGGATGTTTTTCAGGCGAGAACGCGGCGCTGCCGCAGCGACGTCACTCACCCGCCCTCGCCTTCTCGGCCTGCGGGCTGCTGTAGACCATGTAGATGATGATCCCGATGATGTTCCATATCAGGAAGTAGGTCTGGGTCTTCGACGGCAGGCTGGCGAACAGGTAGATGCAGCCGGCGATGCCGGCCAGGCCGATGATCCACGGCATTGGCGTGGTGAACTTGCGCGGCGCATCGGGGGCGCGGCGGCGCATGGTCAGCATGGCTGCGCAAACGGCAACGAACGCGGCGAGCGTTCCGGCGTTGGCCAGCGCGGCGATATCGGCCAGCGGGAAGATGCCGGCGATGATCGCGACGATCACCGCGGTAAAGGCAGTGATCCTGACCGGCGTGCCGCGCTTCGACACGGTGGCGAGCCCCTGCGGCAACAGGCCGTCGCGGGCCATGACGAAGAAGATGCGGCTCTGGCCGTAGAAGAAGGCAAGGATGACCGTCGGCAGCGCGATCACCGCTGAGACGCCGAGGATCCGGGCCGCCCAGCCCTGCCCGATCTCGCGCAGGATCAGCGCCAGAGGCTCGGGCGAGTTAGCGAACTGGGTGTAGGCCAGCGCCCCGATCGCGGCGGCTGCTACAGCCATGTAGATCAGCACGCACAGGATCATCGACCCCACGATGCCGATGGCGAGGTCGCGGTCGGGGTCCTTGGTCTCCTCTGCCGCGGTGGCGATGGCGTCGAAGCCATAGAAGGCAAAGAAGATGATCGCGGCTGCCGCCATGACGCCGACTTCCGCGCCGGAAGGCCCGCTGCGCGGGAACCCATAGGGCATGAACGGCTCGAAATTGCCGATGTTGAACACTGGCAGGCAAACGGCAATGAACAGCGCCAGTGCCAGCAGCTTCACCACCACCAGTATGGCGTTGAGCGTCGCGCTTTCCTTGGTACCGTAGATCAGCAGTCCTGCGACCACCACGATGATGAATATGGCCGGCATGTTGATCAACCCGCCAAGCTCGGGACCTTGTACCAGCGCCGCGGGCATTCCCATGCCGATGCTCTGCAAGAAGCCAGCGGCGTAGCCCGACCATCCGACCGCGACCGCGCTGACCACCAGGCTATACTCGAGGATCAGCGACCAACCGATGATCCAGGCGATCAGTTCGCCGAACACCACATAGCTGTAGGTATAGGCACTGCCCGAGGCCGGATACATGGTCGCCATTTCGGCATAGGCCAGCGCTGCGCAGGCGCAGATCACGCCGGCAATGGCGAACGAGAGGATGACGGCCGGCCCGGCCTTTGCCGCGCCAACCCCTGTCAGGGTGAGGATGCCCGTACCGACGATCGC
>DASTOV010000149.1:0-4751 GCA_035720125.1 Sphingomicrobium sp.
CTGACTCCCGACGCCCCCGGAACCTTGGCCAGGGCAACCAGATTGCCGGCATACTGCCGCTGATTGCGGACATAGCGCGTGTCATTGTCGTCGATCATGCCGATCGCGACATTGACGCCCGCGCCGCGCATCCGCCCGACGTTGGACTGGGTCGCGGCCAGCATCTCGAAACTGGACGGCAGGTCGTTGAGCGCCGATGCGATCACCCACACGCCCGAGGCCGCAATCCGGTCTGCGACGAGCCAGCCTTCGCTGACCCCGACCAGCGCAATCTTCAGGCCCGGGAACTCCTGTCGCAGGTCGAGGACATTCAAAATGTCCTTCGCCCGTTCGACATGGACCAGCAGCAACTGCCTGCCCTGCACGACAGGGACAAGGGCAGCGGCGTCGAACCGAGTCAGGAGGATGTCATCGCGGCGCGGACCGTCCGTTCGGCCGCGAAGTTCCCGAGCCTCGCGCAAGGCGTTGCGAAACAGCACGAAAGCCGACGCCCGGGATCCGCCGGCAATGCCTGCGCCCCTCTCGCCCAGCTCGACGAACTGGAACGCCTGCGGGCGCAGCACGGCGTCCATGTCATCGCCGGTATCGATGATTGCGCCCTGACCGGCGAAGATGTTCCTGCCGGCGACCGGCGCCACCACGGCTCGCGTCACCCCGTCGGCGCGGCTGACCGCAATGGTCGAGGCCTTGGGATTGACCGCGGGCGCGACGTCGATCGCTGCATTGAAGGGACCATTGCCGCTATCGGTGTCGTCCGAGCCGTCGGCACCGAGGTCGACTTCGGCCAGGCCCAGCCGCGAGAATCCCGCAACGATGCCAGGCGTGACCCATTTGCCCGTTGCGTCGACCACTTCGGCGCCGGCCGGAACCGAAACCGAAGGACCGGCGGCAACGACCCGGCCGTTGCGAACAACGACGGTCCCGCCGATGATCGGATCCGATCCATCGCCGAGAACCAGCGTGCCGTTCGTAATTGCGACGGTCTGAGCCGCCAGCGGTGATGCGGCCGCCGTCAAAGCAGCAGCGATCAAGCCAAGGCGCTTCACTTCACATCTCCTTCGCCCGGCTGGCCGAGCTCGAAGTCAGTGACTGGGCGGAGCTTGGGGTTGGCCGCGTCATAGAGCAGCGCGCCATCAACCCACACCTTGTCGGGCCGCGTATAGGCGCTGAACGGATTGCCGTTCCAAAGCACGACATCGGCCATCTTGCCGGCCTTGAGGCTGCCCGTCTGCTCAAAGATGCCGAGCGACTTGGCCGGATTGGCCGAAAGCCAGGTCCAGGCCGTCGCCTCGCTGATGTCGATCCCGGCGCGCTTGCCCGCGGCCATCGCCTTGGCCGCTTCCTGGTTCAGCCGCTGGATGCCGTTGGCGTCGTCTGAATGGACGATCGCGCAGGCGCCGGCATTGTGGACGTACGCGATATTCTCGTTGATCGCGTCATAGCTTTCCATCTTGAAGCCGTACCAGTCCGCCCAAAGGGCGCCGCAGACGCCATTCTCGCGCATCAGGTCGGCGACCTTGTAGGCTTCGACGCCGTGCTGGAAGCTCGCGATCTTGTAGCCAAACTCCTTGGCGACATCGATCATGATCGCCATTTCGTCGGCGCGATAGCAATGGTTGTGGACCAGAATCTCGCCGTCCAGGACACCGCGCAGCGTGTCCAGCGCCAGGTCGCGGACTGGAACCTCGCCGCCGGTCTTCTCATATTTTTCCCACTTGCGCTTGTATTCGACCGCCTTGGCCCAGGTTTGCCGGACATAAGCAATATTGCCCATGCGGGTTTGCGGCATCTGGTTCTTGGAGCCGTAGACACGCTTCGGATTCTCGCCGCAGGCCATTTTCAAGCCATAGGGCGCGCCGGGGAACTTCATCGCCTGCATGGTGCGTCCCGGGACATTCTTGAGCGTCACCGAGCGCCCGCCGAACAGGTTCGCCGAGCCGGGCAGGACTTGCAGCGCGGTCACCCCGCCGTTTGCCAGCGCCCTGGTAAAGCCCGGGTCCTGCGGCCAGACGCTGTGCTCGGCCCACACCTCGGGTCGCGCCGGCGACGTCGCCTCATTGCCGTCACTGTGGGAGGCCGTGCCGGGCGACGGATAGTCGCCGAGGTGGCTGTGCACGTCGATGATGCCAGGGGTCATATAACGGCCCTGGGCCTCGATCACCGTTGCGCCTTCCGGAGCCGCAATTTCCGCGCCGCCCACCGCCTGGACCTTGCCGTCGACGAGCAGGACCGAGCCATTGTCGATCCTGCCGCCTTCGCCGTCGAGGATCGTCGCGCCTCGGATCAGGGTCGGGACGCTGCCATAAGGCTGATAGGTGGACGGAAACGGATTCCCGTTGATCCGGACTTCACCCGGCTTCGGCTTTTCCTTGATGGCGCAAGCCGATAGGCCCGCGACGGCAAGTACCGCCGCAAGCCTTGCGATTCCCCCCGTCACGCGCATCACGCCTTCGCCTCTCCGCTGAGGTTGGCGCCGGCTGCCTGCGGCTCGGCCAGCTCGCGGTCGCCCGCCAGGTCACGCGTGTCGCGCAGCGTATCGAGATGCATCCAGCGCTTGACGATCGGCGACAGCGCCAGGACGATCACGCCGACGCCGACGCTGATCCAGCCGATCTTGTCGTAGATCGCCAGGGTGCTGTCCTTGGTCATCTCGCCTCCATGGCCACCGGTCGCCTCACCGATCTTGCCGGCGACGAAATTGCCGACCGCGGTCATGTAGAACCATGCGCCCATGATCAGCGAGGCCATGTAGGCCGGCGCCAACCGGTTCATTGCGCTGAGCCCGACTGGGCTCAGGCAAAGCTCGCCGGTGGTGTGGAGCAGGTAGAGCAGGAAGACGAACATGACGGCTGTCTTCGCTTCTTCCCCGATCGGGAAGGCATTGGCGCCCCACACGAAGACCAGGAACCCTGCGCCCACCTGGAGCAGGGCCAGGCCGAACTTGGCCGGGGCGGAGGGCTCGAGCCCGCGCTTGCCCAGCATCACCCACAGGCCCGCGAACAACGGCGCCAGCAGGATGATGTAGATCGGGTTGATCGACTGGAACAGGGTCGCGGGGACACCCGCGCGGTCGACGAAGCGGTCGGTATAAAGGTTGATGCTACCGCCGGCCTGCTCGAACAGGCCCCAGAACAGCGGATTGAGCGCGATCAGGAACAGGATGGCGAAAATTCGCTCTCGCGGTTCCTTGTCCAGCTTGAACGCCTCGTAGAGGACATAGCCGAGCAGCGCGATGCCGGAGATGATCAGCAGCGTCTGGATGACGTCCTGATACTGGATCAGGCCCCAGATCACCGCCACCGCGGCAATGCCGATGGCATAGAGTAGCGTGTCGTTGACCGTCTTTCCGTCGGTCCGGACCGGCGCTTCGCCGGCGCCGCGAAGCGACCCGCGACCCAGTACGAACACGATCAGGCCGGCAAGCATGCCGATGCCAGCAAGGCCGAAGCCGTAGGCCCAGCCGATGGTCTCGCCAAGGTAGCCGACCAGGATGGTGCCGACCGCGGCGCCGAGGTTAATACCCATGTAGAAGATGGTGTAGGCGCCGTCGCGGCGCAGGTCGGTGCGCGGGTAGAGCTGGCCGACGATCACCGAGATGTTGGCCTTGAGGAAGCCCGAGCCGACGATGATGAAGGCAAGCGCTGCCCAGAAGATGTTGATGAACGGGTCGGCCTGCTTCACCGCCGGATCGAGGATGCCTTGCATGCCTTCGAACGCCATCAGGAAGTGGCCGATCATCAGCAGGATGCCGCCGAACAGGACCGCCTTGCGTTGGCCGAGATAGCGGTCGGCGAGATAGCCGCCCAGGACCGGCGTGATGTACACCAGGCTGGTATAGGCACCGTAGATGAGGTTCGACTTGCTGTCGTCGAACAGCCAGTGCTTCGTCAGGTAGAAGATCAGCAGCGCCCGCATGCCGTAGTAGGAAAAGCGCTCCCACATTTCGGCGAAGAACAGCATGTACAGGCCCTTGGGATGCCCAAGCGCCTCCGGCTCGCGCCTGGCGGCAATTGCCGCGCCACCGGCCAGAAACATCGCGAATATGGCCAGGGCGATGGCAACGATCCAGTCGCCTTCCGCCCACGTTGAAACTGGCTTGAATCCCATAATGGGTGGTCCTCTCCCGAACTGGGCACATGTCTCGCCCTTGGCATTTGCCGCGCACCCTAACGGCCAAAACGCGCTTGTGAAGTCGATTGTTGCCAACGGCTTGCGCCGTTAGACGCACAGCATGACTCTCAACGATGCTTCCTCTGCCCTTTCGCTGCTCGAAACCCGCCGTTCCGGAAAACCGCGTGACCTGGTCGCTCCCGGACCGTCTCCCGAAGAGCTTGAACATATACTGACCATCGCCATGCGGACTCCTGATCATGGCAAGATCGCGCCGTGGCGATTCGTCATTGTCGGCACCAATCAGCGCCAATCGCTTGCCGATTTGCTGGCGCGGGCCTTGCCGGAGCACGATCCGGACGCGACGCCGGCCCATTATGCGAAGGCGCTGGAGTTCGCTCACCAGGCTCCCGTGATGATCGCGCTCATCTCCTCGCCGATCCAGGGTCACAAGATCCCTGTCTGGGAGCAGGAGCTTTCCTGCGGCGCGGTGGCGATGAATTTGCTCCACGCCGCCAACGCGCTCGGCTATGTCGGGGGCTGGATCACCGGTTGGCAGGCCTATTCGCCACGTGTCAGCCAGTCCTTTTGCCAGGACGGCGAGCGTATCGCCGGCTTCATTTTCCTCGGCACCCCAGCCA
>DASTOV010000150.1:0-11226 GCA_035720125.1 Sphingomicrobium sp.
CTGGCGAGCGACGATTGGGTCGGCCGGTGCTCGATCACATTATAGTCGGCCTTGGCCTCATCGAGATATTGGCGGAGTTGGGGTGCGATGGACATTTTGCCCTCCTTTCGCTGCGATGTTGAACGTCCCGGCCGGTTCGCCGTTCCACTGTTCAGCCAATCGTCCGACCGATGAGCTCCTTCATGATTTCCGACGTGCCGCCATAGATCCGAGCCACGCGGGCGTCCCTCCAGAGTCGGGCGATCGGGTATTCGTTCATATAGCCCGCGCCGCCATGAAGCTGAAGCGCCGTATCGCAGGCGTCCCACTGCATTTCGCTATGCCACAGCTTGGCCGCGCTGGCCTCGGCCGGGGTCAGCTTGCCCGCGACATGCCGCGCGATGGCCCAGTCGAGATGGGCCCAGCCGACCTGCAGCCGCGCCTTCAGGTCGGCCAACGTGAAGCGCGTGTTCTGGAACTCGATCACCCGGCGGCCGAAGGCCTTGCGGTCGGACGTGAATTTGACCGCCTCGTCGAACGCGCGCTGGGCGCTCCCCTGCGCCTGGACGGCGATCGAAAGGCGTTCCTGCGGAAGCTGCTGCATCAGCATCGGGAAGCCGCCATTCTCCACACCAAGCAGCCGGTCGGCAGGAAGCCTGACCTGGTCGAAGAACATCTCCGACGTGTCGTTGCCGTGAAGGCCGATCTTGTCGAGGTTGCGGCCCCGGCTGAATCCTTCGTCACTGGCTTCGACCAGGAACAAGGACAGGCCCTTGGCGCCACCTTCCTCGGTGGTCCGGGCGGCGACGATCACGAGGTCCGCGGCCTGGCCGTTGGTGATGTAGGTCTTGCTGCCCGATAGCTGCCAGCCGTTGCCGTCCGGCTTCGCGATGGTCTTGATGCCCTGGAGGTCGCTGCCCGCGCCGGGCTCGGTCATGGCGATGGCGCTGATCATGGTCCCGTCGACCATGCCCGGCAGATAGCGTTGCTTCTGCTCTTCGCTGGCATAATGGACGATATAGTCGGCGACGATGTCCGATTGCAGCGTGAAGCCGGCAGCCGAGCCCATGTAGCTCAGCTCTTCGCCGACGATGGCGTTGAACGAAAAGTCGAGGCCGGGGCCGCCATAGGCTTCGGGCACCTGGGGACAGAGCAGGCCGGCGGCGCCGACCTTCTCCCAGGCTTCGCGCTCGACAATGCCGTCGCGCTCATGCGCGTCGAGGCGCGGCTCGATCACGTCGGCGAGCACGCGGCGAACCGTGTCGCGGAATGCGTGATGATCCTCCGTGAACAGCGAGCGGTCGGTTGCCTCGATCATGCATTCAGCCCCTTAACGTCACTAAAGTCTCAAGGTTGGGCGACATTCTGCGTGTCCGGTGCGACCTTATGGCGTTGAGGTCGGAACGGTGCGCCTTGCCGGTCATCGGCGAGAGTTAGACAGGAAATGGGTGTGTAGGACAGCCTTTTCGACCGGTGGGTTGCGCCCGCGACGAGGGTCGCTAGCGTGACGCCGATGGCTGGGCCGCTTTCCGGACTGAAGATCGTCGAATTGGCGGGGCTGGGGCCCGGACCGTTCGCGGCGATGATGCTGGCCGACCATGGCGCCGAAGTGATCCGGGTCGAGCGGTCGGGGCTGATCGGGGTGCCCAACGATCCGCTGCTGCGCAACCGCCGGTCCATCTCGCTCGACCTGAAGCGCGAAGAATGCCGCGACGTGGTGCGGCGGCTGGCGAGCAGGGCAGACGGGCTGATCGAGGGTTATCGGCCCGGCGTGATGGAGCGGCTCGGGCTGGGGCCGGAGGAACTGATCAAGGTCAATCCCAAGCTGGTTTACGGCCGGATCACCGGCTGGGGGCAGGAGGGGCCACTGGCCAATGAGGCCGGGCACGATATCAATTACATCGCGATCAGCGGCCTGCTGCACGGCATCGGGCCCAAGGAGAGGCCGGTCGTGCCGATCAATTACCTTGGCGACTATGCCGGCGGCGGCATGATGCTGGCGTTCGGCATGGCGGCGGCGCTGCTGGCGGTGCAGCGAGGCGGCGAGGGTCAGGTGATCGATGCGGCGATGAGCGACGGAGCGGCGCTGATCGGTACGCTGACCTATGGCCTGAGGGCCGCGGGCCATTGGCGTGACGAGCGCGAGGCGAACCTGCTCGATGGCGGCGACCCGGCCTATGGCGTCTATCGCTGTCTCGACGGCAAGTTCCTCAGCATCGGCGCGATCGAACCGCAGTTCCGCGAGGCGCTGTTCAAGGGCCTCGCCTTGCCTGCGAGTGCAGGTCATGAAGAGATTGCGACCGTGATTGCGTCGCGAACGCGCGACCAGTGGGCCGTCCATTTCGCCGGAACCGACGCCTGCGTTGCGCCGGTACTCGACCTTGGCGAGGCGCCGGTGCATCCGCACAATATCGCGCGGCGGACCTTCCTTGACCTGGACGGCGTGTTCCAGCCCGCGCCCGCGCCCCGATATTCAGAAACCATGCTTGACCGGCCCGACCCGCCACGGCGCGAAGGCCAGGACGGCGAGGCGATCCTTGCCGAGCTGGGCTATGGCCCCGCCGAAATTACGGCGATCTTGAAGGGCAATTGATGCACCCGCTTTACGAGCAGATGGAAACCAGCGTGTTCGAGCGGATGTCGCTCGCGGCCACCAGGCATGGCGCGATCAACCTGGGGCAAGGCTTCCCCGATTTCGGCTGGCCCGACGAAATTTTGCAAGCGGCCGCGACCGCGGTGATCGAGGGCGGCAACCAATATGCGCCGTCGCGCGGCCTGCCGGCATTGCGTGAGGCAGTGACGGCCCATTATGGCCGGCACCAGGGGCTGGAGCTGTCTTCAGACAATATCTGCGTGACGTCGGGCGCGACCGAGGCGCTCGCTGCGGCAATCCTGGCAACCGTCGAACCGGGCGACGAGGTCATCCTCTTCACGCCGGCATATGACGCCTATGCGCCGCTGGTGCTGAGGGCAGGGGGCACGGTCCGCGAGGTAGCCCTGCAGCCGCCGGGTTGGCGGATCGAGCGCGCGGCGCTGGAGGCGGCGATGACGCCGAGCACCCGGGCCATCGTCTTCAACAATCCGCACAACCCGACCGGCAGGCTATTCGACCGCGACGAGCTGGCGATCATCGCCGAAGTGGCGGTGATCAATGATTTGATCGTCATCTCCGACGAGGTTTGGGAGCATATCCTGCTCGACGGGCAGCGCTTCACGCCGATCGCCTCGCTTGCCGGCATGGACAAGCGCACGCTGAAATGCGGGTCGGCGGGCAAGATCTTCTCGTTGACTGGCTGGAAGATCGGCTGGATGGTCGCATCGCCGGAACTGGCGGCGCTGGCCGCGCGGGCGCACCAATTCCTGACCTTCGCCTCGGCGCCCAACCTGCAGGCGGCGGTCGCATTTGGCCTCAACGAGGGCGATGCCTGGCTGCAGCCGATGCGAGAGCATTTTCGCCGGGCCCGCGACCGGATGACGGCGGGGCTGGAAGCAGCGGGCTTTGCGGTGCTGCCGAGCGCCTCGACCTATTTCCTGTGCGTGGACCTAGCTGCCTCAGGGATTCCGCTGGACGACGAGGGTTTTGCCCGCCAAGCGGTCGAGCATGCCGGGGTTGCGGTGGTGCCACTGTCGCCCTTCGCGGAAACCGACCCGCCGAGGCATATGATCCGCCTCTGCTTCGCCAAGAAGGACGAGACCATCGATGCCGGCGTCGCCGCGCTGGCCAAGGCAAGAAAGATGTTCGCATGACACCCGTCGAGGAAGCCCGCCAACTGCTCGCCAGCCTTGGTGTCACCAGCCAAGGCAGCCTGGAAAGCCGCTCGCCGATCGACGGGCAGGTGATCGGCAATGTTGTCGAGGCAAGCGCAAATGACGTCATGGCGGCATGCGAGCGGGCGCATACAGCCTTTCTTCAATGGCGCGCCGTGCCGGCGCCTCGCCGCGGCGAGCTCGTCCGGCTGATCGGCGAGGAGCTTCGCGGCGCCAAGGAGCCGCTCGCGCGGCTTGTGACACTGGAAGCGGGCAAGATCGTCCAGGAGGGGCTGGGCGAGGTCCAGGAGATGATCGACATTTGCGATTATGCGGTCGGCCTGTCGCGCCAGCTATATGGGCTGACCATCGCCAGCGAGCGGCCCAATCACCGGATGATCGAGCAATGGCATCCACTGGGCGTGGTCGGCGTGATTACCGCCTTCAACTTCCCGGTCGCGGTCTGGGCGTGGAACGCGACCCTGGCCATCGTCTGCGGCGACCCGGTGATCTGGAAGCCGAGCGAGAAGACGCCGCTTTGTGCAGCGGCGGTCATGGCATTGGCCGAGCGGGCGCTGAAGCGCTTCGGCGCTGCGCCCGACGGGCTGCTGCAATGCGTGCAGGGCGGCCGCGAGGTCGGCGAGGCGCTGGTCGATAACCCTCGCGTCGCGCTGCTTTCGGCAACCGGCTCAACGGCAATGGGGCGCTCGGTCGGACCGCGAGTTGCCCAGCGCTTTGGGCGATCGCTGCTCGAACTGGGCGGCAACAACGCGATGATCGTTACGCCCTCGGCCGACCTGCAGCTGGCGGAGCGGGCGATCCTGTTCGCGGCGGCAGGCACCGCGGGACAGCGCTGCACCACGCTGAGGCGCCTGATCGTCCATGAATCGATCGCCGACGGACTGGTGGCGCGGCTGAAGCAGCTGTTTGGCAAGGTTAGGATCGGCGATCCGCGGGAAGCGGGCACGCTGGTCGGGCCCCTGATCGACGAAGGCGCATATGAAGCAATGGACCAGGCCCTGGACGGCAAGGCCGAACGGGTCGAGGCGGTCGTCGGCGGTTGCTACGTCCGGCCGGCAATCGTCGAGGTGGAAGCGCAACAGGGCATGGTGCTCAAGGAAACTTTCGCGCCCATCCTGTACGTGCTTCGCTATCGGGATATCGATGAAGCTATCGCCATGAACAACAATGTCGTTCAAGGACTTAGCTCGTCGATCTTCACAAATGACATGAGGGAAGCCGAGCGCTTCTTGTCGGCCGCCGGATCGGATTGCGGCATCGCCAACGTCAACATCGGCACCTCGGGAGCCGAGATCGGCGGCGCCTTTGGCGGCGAAAAGGAGACCGGCGGCGGACGCGAGAGCGGCTCCGACAGCTGGCGCGCCTATATGCGACGGTCGACCAACACGATCAATTATGGCGACGACCTGCCGCTCGCCCAGGGTATTGAATTCGGGGTCTAGCCCATGAATCGCCGCGGCACGCGGAACGGCAGCTGCGGCTGCTCGCCGATCAGCAGGTGCCAACGCTCGTCGAATTGGTCGAGCCAGGGGATGAGCTCGTCCGGGTGCAGCGGCTCGGCCACGAAATAGCCCTGGGCCACGTCGCAGCCAAGCTCCCGGAGCAGCTTCAGCTGCTCCTCGGTTTCCACACCCTCCGCCGTCACGGTCAGGCCGAGGCCATGGGCGAGCTCGATAATTGACTTTACAATCAAAGCGCTGTCGCTGGATGTTGGCGCGTCATCAACAAAGAAGCGGTCGATCTTCAGCTCGGTGAAGGGCAGCTGACGAAGCTGCATCAGGGTCGAATAGCCCACCCCGAAATCGTCGATGGCAAGGCCGATCCCCTTGATGCGAAAGCGCGTCAGCGTGTCCATCAACTTGATGAGCGGCTGCGTCGCGCCCTCGGTGAGCTCCAGCACGAGCCGGTCGGTCGGCACGTCGAGCGCGCGGCACATCCGCTCGACCAGGTCGGGAAAGTCGAGCTGATCGAGATTGATCGCCGAAATATTGAAGGCGAGGCAGGTGTCGAGGCCCTGCTCGCGCCAGTCGATCCACTGGCGCAGGGTGGTCCTGAGGCCCCACTGCGTCATCTGGTCGATCAGGCCATGCTGCTCGGCAAGCGGGACGAAGCGTGAGGGCGGCACCGCGCCAAGTTCCGGATCGTCCCACCGCACCAGCGCCTCGACCCTTCTGAGGCGGCCATCGGACAGGGAAATCTTGGGCTGATAGACCATCCGCAGCCGGCCGTTGATCAAGGCCCGCTCGAACCCGTCGAGCATTCCGACATCCGACTGGGCGATCATGGCACCAGGGATGGCCTTACCCGGTTTAAGATTTCCTCAAGCTCCTCTAGCCGCGTCGGCTTTTCCAGGGGACCGACCATCTGCAGCCCGAGCGCCTCTCCGAGGCGGAACGCGCTTTCCAGGATACGGCGGTCGAATCCGGAGATAATCAGGACCGGCTCCCGAAACCCCTGCAGGGCCAGGAAGCGCAACAGCTCGACGCCGTCCATTCCCGGCATGCCGAGGTCGAGGGCCACCATCTGCGGCCGATTTTCGAGGAAATTGTCGCGGAATTGCTGGTCCTGCTCGGCAATCACGGGCTCATAGCCGCACAGGTCTGCCGCCTTCGCGACGAACGCGGCCAGCGCCGGCTCGTCATCGATCAGCAGCAGCCTTGGCAATGCCATCCTCGTGCCCGCCTCCAGTCCCGCTTTCTTCCACATGCGTATCAATCAAGCTTACGGGCCGGTCAAACGCGCGAAACCTGATTTTAACCTCAATACACTTATTGTCCCGCTTTGACGCGAATTTCATTCGCTTTGGGAGAAGCTCAGGCATGTTCGGACTCATCCGGCGCAAGCAGACCAAGCGCCCGTTGGGGGAAGACAATGTCGCCTTCGAGTCGACAACCTTCTCACTGACGACGGCCGTGCCGCGCCCTTCGGAGCGCCGCAACGACGAGCGCCTGATCGCCATGCTCCGGGTAGCCAAGCTGACCGATGCCCAGGGCCGTGAGCAGCTGATCCGCGTGCGCAACGTCTCGGCCGGCGGCCTGATGGCCGAGATCGGGCATCCCGTGGACGTCGGCGACGAAGTCGAAATCGAGCTTTCGTCGCAAAATGTGCCGTCGACGATCGTCTGGATCCGCGATGGGACGGCGGGCTTCAAGTTCGACCAGAACATCGACCTTGGCGAGCTGCTGGCAGGCCGCAAGCCGCGCCACGGCTTTCGCCCGCGGCCGCCGCGCCTGGAGGTCAACTGCAAGGCCAATGTGAAGGTCGAGAACAATTACTACACGGTCGATGTGCACGACATTTCCCTGGGCGGGATGAAGGTCGAGCCGATCGAGGAATATTGCCTGGGCAAGAAGGTGGTGGTCGTGATCGAAAGCCTCCGCCCGGTCCGCGGCGAAGTGCGCTGGTTCTCCGACCGCAAGGCCGGCATCGTGTTCGAACAGCCGCTGCGCTTCGAGGAGCTGGCGGAGTGGATCGCCAAGCGGCTGGAGCTGGCGACGCTGAAGGCCAGCATCAGGGACCCGGCGCCCGACAGCGAGGCCTGATCAGCCGCCGACGTGCTCGGGCTTGCCCCTGCGCCGGGTCTCGGCAAATTCCTCCAGCTGCTTTTCGCTCATCGAGTCATACATTTGCCTGGACGCGCCCTTCAGCTCGCCGACGGGCGTTTCGCCGCGTTTCGCGGACAGGGCCGCGCCGGCGGCCATTTGCTGGGCCTTCGACTTCGCGGGCATGGCATTTCTCCTTCGTGCCCGGTCAACCCATAAGACGCGGCATTGGATGCATGCCGGATGGTTATTTGCCCAAGCGCATGCCAATTCCTATCTCGCAGGCCAATCTGAAGGAGTTTGGGACATGGCCGAAGAAATCGCAGTGCTGGCAGGCGGATGCTTCTGGTGCACCGAGGCAGTCTTCCTCGACGTGGTCGGCGTGAAATCAGTGACAAGCGGCTATACCGGCGGGACGACCGTCAACCCGACCTACAAGCAGGTTTGCGGCGGCGATACCGGTCATGCCGAGGCGATCCGCGTGACCTTCGATCCCGACCAGCTCAGCTACGATGACCTGCTCGACATTTTCTTTGCGGTTCACGACCCGACCCAGCTCAATCGGCAGGGCAATGACATCGGCACCCAATACCGCTCGGCCATCTTCCCCCAGGACGAAGCACAGGCCGAGGCAGCCAAGGCGGCGATCGGCCGCGCGAACGAGCAGCATGACGGCAAGGTGGTGACCACGATCGAGCCGATGGGCGACTGGTACCAGGCCGAAGACTATCACCAGGATTATTGGGCTGGGGAAGGGCAGAGCAATGCCTATTGCATCGCCGTCATCCCGCCCAAGCTGGCGAAGCTCAGGAAGAGCTTCCAGGCGCGGGTGAAAAGCGAGGCGTCGCAGCCCTCTTAAGCCTGTCCCGGATGGCGGCAGCGATGCCGTCGCCCGGGACCGGAGCGATGGCGATGCGCGGCTGGGGCGCGGCATCGGCCTGGTGGAGCAGGTCGAACAGCCGCGCCGCCGCCTCGATCGGATCGCCCGTCTCGCTCAATGAAACGTCGCCCCCGACCGGTCCGAAGCCGATCAGATATTCGCCCTCTTTCGCATCGGTTGCATTGAGGCGCAGCGGCTTTCGCGGGGCGTAATGGCTGGCGAGCTGCCCGGGCGCCTCGACCGCCGTCGGGTTCTCCATTTCCAATGCCTGGACCTCGATCGGACCGCGCCTCAACAGGCGGAGCGGCCCGCCGGTCGCGGCGACGATGGTGGATTCGATCCCGCGCTTCGTCGCGCCGCCGTCGATGATGAGTGGAATTTTCCCTCCCAGCGAGGCGACGACGTGGCTGGCGCGGGTCGGGCTGATCATCCCGCTGGCATTGGCCGAAGGCGCGGCGAGCGGCCTTCCGCACGCCTTGAGCAGTGCCTGCATCGCCGGATGGGCAGGTACCCGCAAGGCAATGGTCGCAAGGCCGGCGGTGACAATGGCCGGGATTCCTGCATCGTCCCTCAGGGGAACGACCAGGGTGAGTGGCCCGGGCCAATGCTGCCGCGCCAGCTTCCGCGCCTCGCCGTCGAAGCGGCCGATCCGGTCCGCCGCCGCGAGGTCGGGGACGTGGACGATCAGCGGGTTGAAGCCCGGCCGGCCCTTGGCGGCATAGATTCGGGCAACAGCTTGCGGGTTGGTGGCGTCGGCGGCCAGGCCATATACGGTCTCGGTCGGAACGGCGACCGGCTGGCCTGCAAGCACCAGCCGCGCGGCCTCGGCGATCGCCTCGTCGTTTAGCGGCATCACGCGCGTGTCGGCTGGTCCACTCATGGTCCGCCCGCTATAGCCCCTTCGCTCCATCATCAAGGGACCCGACAATGAGCTTTACCGCCCCGGTTTCGGACCAGCGCCTGACGCTGAACGCGGTCGTCGGGATCGGCGAACTGAAGGACGGGCCCGACGCGGAAATGGTCGACGCGGTCCTGGAAGGCGCCGCGGCGCTGGCGGAAGGCGAGTTCGCGCCGCTGGCCAGGGCCGGGGACATGGTTGGCGCGCGGTGGGACAATGGCGTGGTCACCATGCCCGAAGGCTATAAGGCGGCGTGGAAGTCGTTCGTCGAGGGCGGCTGGATGACCCTGGCGGCACCGGCGGAGCATGGCGGACAGGGGCTGCCTTTTTCCATGTCGGCGGCCCTGATGGACAACCTCAATGCCGCCAATGTCGGCTTCGCGCTGTGCCCGATGCTGTCGATGGGTGCGATCGAGGCCATCGAGCGACACGGCTCGGACGAATTGAAGCGGGACTATCTGCCCAAGATCGTCAGCGGCGAATGGCCGGCGACGATGAACCTGACCGAACCCGCAGCGGGCAGCGATGTCGGTGCGCTGAGGACTCGGGCAGAGCCGGTCGGAGATGGCAGCTGGAAGATCAAGGGCACCAAGATCTTCATCACTTATGGCGAGCATGACCTCAGTGAGCAGATCCTGCACCTGGTGCTGGCGCGCACGCCGGGCGCTCCGGAAGGCACCCGCGGCATTTCGCTGTTCCTGGTGCCGAAGATCCTGCCGGACGGAACGCGCAACGACCTGCGCTGCGTGTCGATCGAGCATAAGCTTGGGATTCACGCCTCGCCCACCTGCGTGATGAGCTATGGCGACCATGACGGCGCGATCGGCTGGCTGGTCGGCCCCGAAATGGGCGGCATGGCCGCCATGTTCACGATGATGAACAATGCGCGCCTGAATGTCGGCCTGCAGGGTGTCGGCATTGCCGAACGGGCGACGCAGCGCGCCGTCGCCTATGCGCTGGAGCGAAAGCAGGGCCAGCGCAACCGGCTTCCCGTTCCGATCGCCGAACATCCCGACGTCAGGCGAATGCTGCTCCGCATGCGGGCGCTGACCATGGGGGCACGGGCGCTGGTCTATTATGCCTTTGGCCAGGTCGACCGGGCTGCACGCGGCGTTGCCGATGCCGGCCTTAGGGCCGAGGTCCTGATCCCGCTCGCCAAGGCCTGGGGCACCGACGTCGGCTGCGAGGTCGCAAGCCTTGGCATCCAGGTGCATGGCGGCATGGGATATATCGAGGAGACGGGTGCGGCCCAGCATCTGCGCGATGCCAGGATCGCACCGATCTATGAAGGCACCAACGGCATCCAGGCGGCCGACCTGGTCGGGCGGAAGCTGGGACTGGACGGCGGGATGGCGTTCGACGGCCTGATCGCCGACATCGAGGCCGAAACGCAGGACCTGAGGCTGGTCGCATTGACAGACGCGGTCGAAGTTGCAGCGGCATCCCTGCGCGAGGCGGCTCCGGACGACCGGCTGGCGGGCAGTTATCCGTTCCTGACCATGACATCGGTGATGGTTGCCGGCTGGCTGGTCGAACGGATGGCCGCATCGCCGGGAGCAGACCCGCGAACGAAAGCGGCTGCCGACTTTTTCCTTGCGACGATCGTGCCGGAAGCGCTGGGGCTGGGGGCCGCTGCCGAAGCCGGCGCGGCGCTGCTCTACGAGGTCCCGGCCGAAGCCCTGGCCTAGGCCTTTGCCATCAAATCGGCGGGATCGATCCCCAGCCGCGCCATGCGGTCGCGGATGGCCGGCCATTCATCCTTGATGAATGTATCGCGCTCGCTGCTGCGCAGTCTTGCGGCGGCGCCAGACGCGACAAACATTCCCACGCCGCGCTTGACGACGATCAGCCCTTCGTCCTGGAACCCCTGATAGGCCTTTGCCACGGTCAGCGGATTGGCGCCCTGCTCGGCCGCAAGCGCGCGAACCGACGGCAGCGGGTCGCCGTCGCCAAACCGGCCGGCAAGAATCGCATCGGCGATGACCTCGCGAAGGCGGACGTAGACTGGTTTTTCGTGGGATCCTCGTAGCGTCATGCTGTTACAATACAGCAAAGCGCGGAAAGTTCAATCAGGCATCCGCTTTCGGGAGCCATTGGCTGACATGATCGGCAAGAGACGGGCGCGGCCGTTCCTCCAGCGCATTGGCTGGTGTGCCGAG
>DASTOV010000151.1:0-5780 GCA_035720125.1 Sphingomicrobium sp.
CCACCAGCGCCGGTGCCGCCGCGCCGATCCCAAGCCCCACCAGGATCGCCGCACTGGCGATCAGGCCGATTTCGGCCAGCAACATGACATCGACGGTGCGCCGGGTTGCCCCGACCAGCTTCAGGATGGCAATGGAAGGTCGGCGTGTAGCAGCGAATGCAGCCGCGGCACTCGACATGCCCAGCCCGCCGATCGCCAGTGCCGACAGCGCGACCAAGAGCAGCATCTGGCCCAGGCGGTCGATGAACCGGCGCGTGCCGGCTCCGGCTTCCTCGCGGGTAATCGCACGCCAGCCGCCTTCGGGGAATCGGCGCTGATAAGCCTTGCCGACCGCTTCGCCGTCAGCATCCTCGGGCAGCAAGATCCGATAGCTGGTGCTGCTGATGCTGCCCGGCTGGATGAGGCCGCTTGTCGCCAACCCCGCTTCGTCCATCACCGACGGCGGGGCCAGGGCGAAGCCCGAAGCGCCGGGAGCCTTGTCGATGATTCCCGACACCCGATAGCTGGCGCGGCCGACACGAAGCCGGTCGCCGATCGCCAGCTCCAGCCGCTCGGCTATCTCACGGCCAATTGCGATTTCATTGCCTGCGGGTCGCTTGCTGTCCCGTGCCCAATCGACCTTCCCCACCAGCGGCCAGGCCGAATCGACCCCGGACAGCTCGGATAAAAGGCTTCGGCCATCGGCCGCGACCAGCATGGCGCGCGTGGTGACGCTCTTCGATGATGGCCCGATGGCATCAATCGCGGCCTTTTCCTCGATGCCGGCATCACGTTGAGCGACCGACAGCATCAGGTCTCCGCCGAGCAGCTGGCGGCCGTTGTCGGCGATTGCCCGGTCCACCGACGAAGCAAGGCTGGTGACGGATGCCAGCCCGGCGATCGCGACGGCAAGGCACAGCCAGAGCAGGCCGAGACCCGCCAGGCCGCCTCTCAGGTCGCGCAGGGCCAGCTTGAGCGGCAGCCTCACGCGGCGAGGCGCCCGTCGGACATGTGCACGGTACGGCCCGCACGCGCCGCCACGGCGGCATCATGGGTGATGACCATCAGGCCGGCGCCGGCATGTCCTGCGCGCTCGAACAGCAGGTCGATGATGGCAGCGCCGGTCTTGCTGTCCAGGTTGCCGGTCGGCTCGTCGGCCAGCAGCAGTCGGGGCCTCGGCGCGGTAGCGCGGGCAATTGCCACCCGCTGCTGCTCGCCGCCTGACAGTTGTGCCGGGTAATGGGCCATGCGGTGGCCGAGGCCGACCGATTCCAGCTCGAACGCTGCTCGGCCGCGAGGGTCATCCGCGCCGGCAAGCTCGAGCGGGACGGAAACATTTTCCAGCGCGGTCATGGTCGGCAGCAGGTGGAAGGCCTGCAGGATGATGCCGAGCGAGCGGCCGCGCAGGCGCGCCAGACTGTCCTCATCCATCCCGCCGATATCCTGGCCGGCCAGCAGCACCCGCCCCGAATCGGCCCGTTCAAGGCCCGCGACGATCGCCATCAACGAGCTTTTGCCGGATCCGGACGGCCCAAGGACCGCCAGGCTTTCTCCCGGTTCGAGCTTCAGGCTCACGCCCTTCAATATTTCGGTCCGGACGTCGCCTTCGCCCAACGTCAGGCGGACGTCCGCAAGGTCGATCAGTGCTTTGGTCATGGCGAATGCAGGTAGGTGGCTTGTTCCCCGGCCACAATGGCCCCACCTTGGCATCCATGATCCGCCGGTCGATTGCCGCAGCCCTTTTGTCGATCACCCTGGTTGGCGCCAGCCCGCCCGTCGCCAGTGCAAATCCCGCACGACCGCTGATCCTTGCATTCGGCGACAGCCTGACCGCCGGCTATGGCTTGGACCAGGGCCTGGGCTTTGCGCCCCAGCTCCAGGCGACGCTGCGCCGCCACGGCATCGCAGCAAAGGTCGTCGATGGCGGCGTTTCGGGCGATACCACCGAGGCCGGCAAGGCGCGGCTGGGCTGGACCCTGGACGGGCTGGAACGAAAACCCGACCTCGTCATCCTGGAACTCGGCGCCAACGACATGCTGCGCGGACTCGAACCGTCGCTGACCGAGGCCAATCTTGACGCCATGCTGGCGGAGCTTGAACGCCGGAACATCCCGGTTCTGCTGGCGGGCATGCGCGCTGCACCGAACCTCGACCCCGCCTATATTGCCCGATTTGACGCGATCTATCCGGGTCTCGCCGCGCGCTATGGCCTCAACCTCTATCCGTTCATCCTGGAAGGGGTGGCTGCGCAGCAAGGGATGGTCCAGCCCGACGGGCTGCACCCGACATTCGAAGGCGTGAAGCGGATCGTGACCGGCATCACGCCAACCGTAAGGCAGGCGCTGGGCCGCCCTTAGGCGTGCAATCCCTCGAGCGTGATCGGTTCGGCAAATTCGGCACCCAGTTTCCGTCCCGCCGTCCAGCGGACCAGCGCATTGGCGCGCTCGCGCCCCGGAAGGATCAGCCAGATTCGTGTGCCGACCTCGAATTCGCCGTCGGCCTCCGCCATGAAGCCGGTCTCGGAAATGTTGAGGACCCTGGCTTCAAAGCCTTCGCTGCCAAGTTCGCGGACACGGGCGCCAAGTTCCACCATGCGGCGGGCCGTGCGCCGCCGGTCAGTGGAATCACGCGCTTCCTCGATCCGCGCCTTGATCATCCGAAAATTCATCTCCACCGGCGACTATTCCAGTGGGCGGGAGAAATATACGCCCATTCGTCCGTCGCGCAGCCAACGCACCTGACCGGCAATCGTGCCGCGGTCAAGCAGTTGAATGGAAACCGTTTCCCCAATGTGGGCCTCGCCGGTGAAGCGGATCATCGCCCCCGAACGCGACAAATTCACCAGGCCGACGATGTGGTTTCGGCCCCTGATCGAAAGGACAGCGGTCTGCGATTCCGCGTCGAGCCTTTCTTCCGACCGCTCGTCGAACATGCGCTTCACGGTGCGCGGGATCATGCTGCCGTGAAGCTGGAACCGCGAAGTCATCGGCCCTTTCCTTTGCAAGCTGTCAGTCGCGGCAAAGCTTATGCTTCCCAACTGCTTAAGGATTGGTTGGCATGGGCGCAAAAGGAGTCGCTGTGTGGCAGCTGCGAACTAGTCCGGCTGGTTCATCCTGTGTATGCGTTGCCTATATTAAGTGAGGCAAGTCCGGCGCCGTTCGATGAATCTGGGGTAAGAGGCTAAAGATGAAGTCGCGAGTAAAAGCTTTGGCGATGTTCGCAGTAACGGTGGCGATGCCGCTTGGCGCAGTCTTGGCACAGTCGGTCGCGCCGGCCGATCCGATTGGGCCGCTACCCGAACCGAGCCCTGAGGTGCTGAGCGGTCAGCCGGAGGCTGCCCCGTTGCCCCCGACCCCGCCGCCGCCACCACCGGTTTGGCGCATCGACCAGGCAGCGGCGCTGCTGACCTATATTCAATGGATTGGCCGCGATGGGCTGAACCCGGCCGATTACGATCCGGCCGGCCTTGAGCTGGCGATGCAATCCAGCGATCCGATGGTGCTGGCGCAGGCCGCCACCGACCGCTTCAACAAATTGTCGTCGGACCTGGCGCTCGGCCATGTTCGGGGTGAAGCCAGGATCGAATGGTATGTCGTCGACAAGGATCTCGATGACGCTCGCCAGCGCCTGCTGCTTGAAACCGCGCTCAGGGAAGACCGGATAGCTGCCGCGCTGGATGGGCTGCTGCCGACCCACCCCCAATATGGGGCGCTGAAGAACGCGCTGGCCGTCACCCCGAAGACGGAAGTGACGAAGATCAACAAGATCCGCCTCAACATGGATCGCTGGCGCTGGCTGCCGCGCGACCTTGGGCAGAAGTACATCATCGTCAACGTGCCGGCATTCTATGCGACCCTCGTTGAAAATGGCGTGACGCGGTGGAAGCAGCGGGCAATCGCCGGCGCCATCAAGACACCGACGCCGCAGCTGTCGGCCATGGCGACCGGCGTCATCCTCAATCCCTGGTGGGAAGTGCCGAAGAGCATCGAGGGCGAGGTTCGGGGCAAGGCCGGCTATGTCGCGGTCAAGGGCAAGGACGGCAAGGTTCAGCGCTGGCGCCAGCCGCCGGGGCCCAGCAACGCGCTCGGCGAGATGAAGTTCGTGATGCCCAATGCGCAGGCGATCTATCTGCATGACACCAATGCGCGCAGTCGGTTCAACAGCCAGGTGCGCGCCCTGTCGCATGGCTGCGTTCGCACGCATAACATTCACGACCTCGCCGCCGAATTGGGCAGCGATGATGGCGGCGAATGGTCGCGCGCGAAGATCGACGAGGTATTGGCGAGCGAAAAGACGGTCGAGGCCAAGTTCGTCAATCCGGTGCCCGTGCACATCGTTTACTTCAGCGTCGCGGCGCTGCTCGACGGATCGGTGGTCACATACGGTGATCTCTACAAGCGCGACGAGCAGGTCATTGCCGCCTTGCTCGATCATGACGGAAAGGTGCCGGGCCAGGCGCCGGCGCAGAAGGTCGCGACAAACTAGGCTGCGATCGGCAGCTACGCCAACTTGTCGGCGTAGATCAGGCGGCCTTCGCCCAGCCGGTGCATCACGTTCCACTGGTCCTTGCGGCTAAAGGCGAAGCAACCCTGGCTGCGCCCCAGCTTGCCGTGAATCTCGACCATTTCCGGCTCCGCATACCAGGCGTTGTGAATGACGATCGCCCGGTGCTCCGCATTATTGTTGGACCAGTCGAGGCCCCGGACCTTCATCGAAAGGCCATACTTGCCGTGATAGGTTTCCATGGTCGTGTAGGCGCCGTCCGACGTCGCTTCCGATCCGGGCCGGTTCGAAAAATGGTCCAGGAAGCCGGTATGACCGGGATCCGAGCCGCTGCCATGGGCAACGCGAAAGCTTTCGACATGGCCGCTCGGCAGGTGGACGACATGGAAGCGCGGCTCGGCCGAGCTTTGTGCGAAGTCGACGATGCCGATGAAATCGCGGTTGCGGATCCAGGCGCGCGAATCGAGCGCGGCCTTGGCCCTGGAAAAAAGCTGGGGATTGATTCCGCCAGGCGCCGTGAACGTCGCCGGTGCCGCGGGAAGGGGCGGCGGCGGATCGGCGGGCACTGCCGACGGAAGGACGAAGGAAGAATTCAGGACCTGGGAGCTGGCCGCCCCGCTAAGCAGCAGGCCGCCGGCCCCGGCAGCACCAAGACGCAACATCTGCCTGCGATTCAACGCAAAACTCCCTCCGCTCTCCATCCGAACCTTATACGGATGAATGGGTTAACCGCCGATAACCCTTTATGGCCTGCCCCACGCGTCCATCCCGTGGGACGAACGGTTCGTCGTACGAGGCCAGGACCCGCAGCGCCTTGAAAAGCTAGGAGACCGCTGCTAAGGGGCCGCCTCCGCACGCGCTCCATGGCGCTGGCGAACAATATTCATTGCCCAGTGAAATCGAGGCCGGACGTCCTGGCTTTTGGTGCCGGGCACGCCCTCGGGTTCGGGCAAATTGAAGGAGGCAAGACGGCTTTTATGCAGATCATCGTTCGCGACAATAATGTCGACCAGGCCCTTCGCGCGCTCAAGAAGAAGCTGCAACGTGAGGGCGTGTATCGCGAGATGAAGCTGCGCCGTCACTATGAGAAGCCGTCCGAGAAGCGCGCCCGCGAGCGCGCCGCCGCGATCCGCCGCGCCCGCAAGCTGGAGCGCAAGCGGGCCGAGCGCGACGGGGTTCGGTAACACCGACCGTCATGCCGGCGCAGGCCGGCATGTACCCGCAACGCTCGCCGCATCCGACCCCCGCTTCCGCCGGGGCGGCATTGCGGCTGAAGCGGGGCAAAGTTTCCTTGGCAT
>DASTOV010000152.1:0-3325 GCA_035720125.1 Sphingomicrobium sp.
AAAGGTGTCGGCGGCGCCTGGGACTGGGAAAAAATGTCGGCCTGGCTGGCCAATCCGAAAAAGTTCGCGCCGGGCACCAAGATGACCTTCGCCGGACTCTCGAATCCCCAGGACCGTGCCGACCTGATGCTTTGGATGAACAGCAAGGGCGGCACGCTGACCGTACCGCCGCCGCCGGCAGCAACGGCGGAAGCTCCCGCCGGCGAAGACAGTGCCGCAGCCCCGGCTGAGGGCGCTGCGTCCGCCGAAGCGCCCGCCGATGGCAATGAGGCTGCGCCGGCAGCCGCCCAATAAGGAAATGTGAGCGGTGGTGAGCTCCCGGGCAACCACCGTTACCGCCTATCTGGCGGAGCTTGAGCCTGATCGCCGGGCGGAAATCGAGCGCGTTCGCGACCTCGTCAACTCGGCGCTCCCTGACGGCTATGTCGAGGGGATTTACTACGGGATGATTGGCTGGGCGGTTCCGCTCGAACGCTATCCCGATACCTACAACCGCCAGCCGCTCGCTTATGCCAACCTCGCCGCGCAAAAGCATTACAACTCGCTCTACCTGACCTGTGCCTACGCCTCGAAGCAGAGGACGGAGAAGCTAAAGGCATCCTTCGCGGCGGCAGGCAAGAAGCTCGACATGGGCAAGAGCTGCATTCGCTTCAAAAGGGCAGATGACCTTGCGCTTGATGCGATCCGCGACGAGATCGCCTCGACCTCGCCCGACGAGTTCATCCGGATCTACGAGGAGGGCCGAACGTCGGGGGTCTGCTAGCAGACTTCGTAATGGCGGCAGACGGCGTCCCACGCCTGTTCTGCCGTTTCGACCCAGGTGAACAGGTCGAGGTCGTGCGGGCTGATCACGCCTTCTTCCGCCAGGCCGTCGAAATCGACCACCCGTTCCCAGAACTCCCGGCCGAATAGCAGGATCGGGAGCGGCCTGACCTTGCCGGTCTGGATCAGGGTCAAGAGCTCGAACATCTCGTCGAAGGTACCGAAGCCGCCCGGGAATACCGCGACCGCGCGCGCCCGAAGCAGGAAGTGCATTTTCCTCAATGCGAAATAGTGGAACTGGAAGCTGAGGTCGGGCGTCACATAATGGTTGGGCAGCTGTTCATGCGGCAGCACGATGTTGAGCCCAATCGATTCCTGGCCGACATCGTCGGCGCCGCGATTGGCGGCTTCCATGTACGACGGGCCACCGCCCGAGCAAACGACAAAGTGACGCTTGCCGTCCTCGTCCACGGGAAACTGGCTCACCTTGCGCGCCAGCTTGCGCGCCTCGTCATAATATTTCGACTTGGCGATCAGCCGTTCGGCGACCTTTCTGTCCCAATCGGTCCGCGCCGCTTCGCGCAACGCCTGCGCCTTGGCCGGTTCCGGCACGCGCGCCGAGCCGTAGAAGACGAAGGTCGAGGCAATGTTTGCCTCGTTCATCAATAGCTCCGGCTTCAGCAGCTCCAGCTGGAAGCGGACCGGGCGGAGATCCTCGCGCAGCAGGAAGTCGGTATCCTGGAAGGCAAGGCGATAGGCGGCGCTCTCGGTTTGCGGGGAGGACGGGACGTGCGTCGCTGCCCGCGCGTCGGTCGAGGCTTCCGGGAAAATGCGCTTGGGTGGTTTCGGATCTGTCATGTCGGGGGAGCGGCTTAGCGGCAGCCGCTCCCCTCGACCAGTCCCTAGCTTGCGACTGCCTCTTTGGGAGCGGTCCCGCTCCAGTCGATCCGGCGGGTGGCATACATCACGCCGGCCAGCGCCAGGAACAACAGGATCGAGCCGATCAGCAGCGAGAAGGCTTCGAGCCCAAGCAGGATGTAGAGCACAGCGTAGAGCCCGATGAGCAGCCCGCCGATCACATAGCCCCGCTTCCAGCTGCCGAGCACGGCCGCCGAATATGCGGTGTTGAGGCTGGCGATCGCCACCGATGCTACAATAAAGGCGGCGGTGAAACCGATCACTTCGGCGAAGGCGAGGAGCAGCACGAAGAACAGGACGATCGCTGCGCCCATCAGCAGATATTCGACCCCCGACACTCTCACACCACCAATGATGTCGAACATCAGCAGGGTCATGAAGGTGAAGCCGATGAAGAGGAAGCCGTATTTGGTCGCGCGGTCGACCCGCGAATAAAGGTCGACCGGCTGTATCAGGCTGATCGAAGCCGAGTTGGCTGCTTCCGGCGTTGCGGCATAGCGCCTCTCCGGCGATGGTGCGTTGGCGGTAAGGTCGCTGCCGCCTTTGTCGTGGGTGGAGACAAGGGAACGGCCCAGAGCCAGGTTGCCGATCTCATATTTGGCCGAAAAGCCCCCGTCTCCGATCTGCCGCGTTCCCGGAAGAAAGGATCCGCCGAACGAGGGATGCGGCCAGCTGCTCGTAACCTGCCACCGCGTGCTCCCCGCCCGCGGGTCCAGCGCCAGCGAGCTGTTGCCGCGGAAGCGATAGTCAAAATCAACCACCATTGGCTTGCCGCTCAGGGCGCCGGCGTCAACGAAGGCGAAGAAGCCCCGGCCATGTCCGCTTCCGGCCCCCGGCTGCAGCCGAACCGGGCGACCGTCGACCGCTACCTTGGGATTGGCGCCGAGGCCGCGAGGGTCGCTGAGGCCGAAACGGAGTTCCGCCCGCGACAGATCGAGCGTGGCGGGATCCACCCCATAGCGGACCAGGTCCTGGGGAAAGGCAAAGCGCACCTTGCCCGTCGCATTGGCGTCGTAGACCACCGCCTCATAGATGGACCGCTTGCGCAATTCCGGCTTGATGTTGCTTTGGATCTGCGCATCCTCCGGCTCGAGCATCAGCTCTTTGATCACCTCGCGCGTGCGGCTGACCGCCGCATTGTTGGTGCCGACCGAGGTCTCGGTCGTCGTTGTTCGATAGGGGATGACCAGCACCGGTCCGCCGATCGCCTGCGGCCCGCCCCAGCCCTCGGTGATCGAGGCACGGGCCTGATCCGACTGGGTCTGGCGATCATAAACCAATAGCCAGACCGAGAAGAGCGGCACCGCCAGGGTCATGCCGATGAGGATGGCCAGCAACAGTTTCCTGCCCGGCGACTTACCTGTCTCCGATGCGAACATCATGCGACTCCCATAGTGAGGAACTCAACTCGTCTACGATAATGCACGGTTCACCGTCAACGGTTCATCGACAAAAAAGAACGGTTCGTCGCCGTATCAATTTGGCGGGCGGCAAAATCTCTGCTGCTCCTCGGGCGAGGTGCGTAGCCGCGTGTCCAGATAGTATCCCGTTGCCTCAATCACATAGGCGGAGTGCTCGTTGTCGATGAAGGGTGCGGCATCGCGCCTCCAGTCGGCGATGCATTGCTCCTTCAATTTGTCGGACC
>DASTOV010000153.1:0-17051 GCA_035720125.1 Sphingomicrobium sp.
CTGGCACGGCTGCGGATCGTCGGGAAGGGCGTCCGGTCGATGCGGATCTGGCAGCGCTGGAGCGCCAGCTGACCGATCTCCTCGGGCTCAAGGTCAAGGTCACGCATGGGAAAAGCGGCGGATCGGTTTCGCTGCATTACAGCACGCTCGACCAGCTCGACCTGATCTGCCAACGGCTGAGCGGTGAGCCGATCTAGCGACTAGCGCTGGCGGACGGCGGCGCGCGCCAGGGTCACCAGCGTTTCTCCCAGGGCGGCATCGTCGGATAGAGGCCGCAGCATGATCTGCCGTTCCAACGCCGATGCCCGAGCCGAAGCTTCGGCGAGGCGCTTCGCCGACCAAGCCGACAGGATCCGCCTTACCAGCGGCTTATCCTTCCAGAACAACGCCTTGCCCATTGACGTCATGACGCCGTCAATGCTTTCGCCCTGCTCGACCCGAGCTCGCAGAGGAGCCAGCATCAGCAAGCGTCGCTGCAGCGCTCGCAGAATGAGAATTGCCTCCGAGCCGCCATGGGGAAGTCGGGCCAGCTCCTCGAGCAGGTCGTGTATTTGCCCGGCCAGCGCGAGATCGCCCAGCTGCATGAGGTCCGCGTCGGCGGAATCGGCTCCAAGCAGGCCGACCGTCTCGAGATCGAGCTCCCGGGGGTTTGCCGCATCGGCCCCGAGATAAAGCGCGAACTTGGCCAGTTCCTGCTGCGCAATCGCCTGGTTGCCGGCCGATGCAGCCGCGATCCGCTGTGCGACCTGCGGAGACATGCGAAGCCCCGATTCACTCCCGAGGTCGGTGATCAGCCGTTCCAGGTCGCGTCCTTCCGGAACATAGCTGATGTGCGAAAGCGCCGCTGCATGCGCTTCCGCGACCTTCAGCAGCGAGGAAGCTTTTCTCAAGGAGCCAGCAACGGCGATCACCGGGTTTTCTGAGGCCGGCGCGCCCAGCAGTGCCTCGACTCCTTCGGAAATCTCGTCGCCCGCCGGCTCGATCCAGATCGCGCGCCTTCCGCCAAACAATGAGATGGCGCCCGCTTCGTCCGCCAGGCTTGCCGGGTCGCCCTTGATGTCTTGACTCGACATGGCGGATTTCTCGGCGCCCAGCCCCACCAGCAATCGCTCGGCCAGGGCCCGCGATCCCGCATCGTCCGGCCCGTGGAAGAGGTAGAAGCGTAAGGTTGGGTCAGGCCGGTCGAGCCCAGCAGGCAGGCTTCCCTTGGCCGCCTTCATTGGACTTTCGGCCGGCTCATGAACTGCGCGAGCCGGGCAACCATCTGGTCCGCAACCACGGTCGCCAACCGTTCCTGGGCGGTTTGCTCGGCCGCCACCGTCGCATATTCCGAGCTGACGATATCGATACCGGCGTCCGATCCCGCCGTCGCATCCAGCACCACTTCCCCGGTGCTGAGATCGACCAAACGATAGCGCGCTCTCAAGGTCCGCCGTTCCCGGGTCACCGCAGCGTCGCCACGTATGCCGAACGCGGTCAGGTCATCGTGCAGTTCGACTTCGAGCCGATAGGCGGGTTGGTCCGCTTCGCCCCCGAGCCGATCGACCAGCGCGTTGCGGACCAGCCATCCGGCGCGTTCCGGGATCGGTGCAACCTGGACCGTCCCGAGACCGCTCGCAACGGCGCCAGAGGCGCCTCCTGCATACATCGGCCGTAGCCCGCAGGCCGCGAGGACCAGGCAAAGCGCAAGAGCGAGCGAGCGGATCATGCGACGATATTGACCAACCGGTCGGGAACCACAATCACCTTGCGCGGGCTGTTGCCGGCCAGCTGCGACCGGACCTTGGGCAGTGCCAGGGCCATCGCTTCTGCATCTTCCCTGCTTGTGCCCCGGGGCGCCGTCATGGTTTCCCGGAGCTTGCCGTTGACCTGCACCGCAATCGTAACCTCTTCGTCGATCAGCAGCGCCGGGTCGAATGACGGCCAACCGGCATCGGCGATCATGCCCGCCTCGCCCCTGGCCGCCCATGCTTCCTCGGCCAGGTGCGGTGCGCCCGGTGCCACCAACAGCAGCAGCGTGCGGATGGCCTCGTCGCGGCTGGCCGACGGCTGCGCCCGCTCGATCGCGCTGGTCAGTTCATAAAGCGCCGCGACCGACTTGTTGAACTGCAATCCTTCGATCGCTTCACCGACTGCGGCGATCGTGCGATGCAGCTTCCTCATCAGGCCCTTGTCCTCGCCCTCATTGCCGGCCGGCGACTGGGCCAGCCGCCATACGCGCTGGACGAAGCGGCCCGCGCCTTCGATGCCGCTTTCCGACCATTCAAGGTCGCGTTCCGGCGGGCTGTCGGACAGCATGAACCAGCGGACGGCATCCGCGCCATAGCGCTCCAGGATCGGTTCCGGGTCGACCGTATTCTTCTTCGACTTGGACATCTTCTCGACGCGACCGCGCGAAACCGCGGCGCCGGTAGCGCGTTCAACCAGCGCACCGTCCTTGCCAATTTCAACCTCATCGGGCGTCAGCCAGCGGCCGTCGAGGCTTTCATAGGTCTCGTGCGTCACCATTCCCTGCGTGAACAGGCCCTTGAACGGCTCCTTGACCGAAATCTTGCCCATCCGCTCCAGCGCGCGCGTCCAGAAGCGGGCGTAGAGCAGGTGCAGGATCGCATGCTCGACGCCGCCGATGTACTGGCCCACCGGAAGCCATTTCTCGGCCTCGGCGCGGTCGAACGGCTGGGATTCGGGCTGGCTGGCGAAGCGGATGAAATACCAACTCGAATCGACGAATGTATCGAGCGTGTCGGTCTCGCGCCGTGCCGGGGCACCGCAGGTCGGGCAGTCGACCTTGCCCCAGGTCGGATGGCGATCAAGCGGATTGCCGGGGATGTCGAAGTTGACGTCTTCGGGCAGCACCACGGGCAACTGGTCGCGCGGAACGCCGACCGGCCCACAGCTGTCGCAATGGATTACCGGGATCGGCGTTCCCCAATAGCGCTGCCGCGAAACGCCCCAGTCCCGCAGCCGATACTGGGTCTTGCCCTTGCCCCAGCCGGCGGTCTCGGCGCGGCGGATGACCTCGGCCGTGGCCTGCTCGGTCGGCATCCCGTCCAGAAAGCGCGAATTGACTGCAACTCCGGGGTCCGTCTCGGCCTCGGTGAGGGGCGCCGAAGCGCCGGCAGGGTTGTCGGCGACCACGCGGATCACCGGAAGTCCATATTTACGCGCAAACTCATAGTCCCGCACATCATGGGCGGGCACGCCGTACAGGGCGCCGGTGCCATATTCCATCAGCACGAAATTGGCGATCCACACCGGCAGCCGCCAATTGTCGTCGAACGGATGGACAGCCTCCAGCCCCGTATCGAAGCCCAGCTTCTCGGCGGTTTCGATTTCGGCTGCGCTGGTCCCGCCGGCACGCGCCCTGGCAATGAACGCCGCCACCTCGGGCCGTTCGGCAGCCAGCTGTTCGGCGATGGGATGGCCGGGCGAAATGGCGACGAAGCTGGCGCCGAAAATAGTGTCGGGCCGGGTGGTGAACACGTCGATGTCGCACACGCCGCCGGGCAGGCTTGAGGCGAGGCGGAAGCAGAATTGCAGGCCGCGGCTCTTGCCGATCCAATTTTCCTGCATCAGCCGGACCTTGTCGGGCCATTCGTCAAGCGAGGCCAGCCCGTCGAGCAGCTCCTCGGCGAAGTCGGTAATCTTCAGGAACCACTGGGACAGCTTCTTGCGCTCGACCGGTGCGCCGGACCGCCAGCCCTTGCCGTCGATGACCTGTTCGTTGGCCAGCACGGTCATGTCGACCGGATCCCAATTGACCTCGCTTTCCTTGCGGGTAACGAGGCCGGCAGCCATCAGGTCAAGGAACAGCGCCTGCTCATGGCCGTAATAGTCGGGCTCGCAGGTGGCGAGTTCGCGGCTCCAGTCGAGCGCGAAGCCGATCCGCTGCAATTGCCGGCGCATGGTGGCAATATTCTCGCGGGTCCAGGTGCCGGGATGGACCTTCTTTTCCATCGCCGCATTTTCCGCCGGCATGCCAAAGGCATCCCAGCCCATCGGGTGCAGCACTTCGAAGCCCTGCATCCGGCGGAACCGGGCGAGCACGTCGCCCATCGTGTAGTTGCGGACGTGCCCCATGTGGATTCGCCCGGACGGATAGGGGAACATCTCCAGCACGTAGGACTTGGGCTTCGGCGAGTTGCTGTCGGCACGAAAGCTTTGCGCTTCCGCCCAGCGCTGCTGCCAGCGTGGATCGGCAACCGCCGGGTCGAAGCGGTCGGTCATCTGGTCAGAATCTCTTACCCGCCGACGGTGGTGCGGCGAAGGTCGCGTGCCCGGGTGAGGATGATGTCCTCAAGCTTCTGAACGGTGGCGGCGGCAACCGGTGCGTCCACCCAGACGCCGTTCTGGTTGACCTGGCGGCTGGCGGCAACACGCAGCGCGTCCGCGCGAAGATCCTGGTCGATGATCGATACGGTCAGCTTGACCCGTTCCGTCGGGGTAGTCGGATTGACGTACCAGTCGGTGACGATGACGCCGCCGCTGGAATCGGCCGTGACCAGGGGAGCGAAGGAAAGCGTGTCGACGGCGGCACGCCACAGATAGCTGTTGACGCCGATCTGGGTCATCCGGGACGGGGCGAGCTCGGTCGGGATATCCCGATTCTTCGAACAGCCGGAAACAACGGCGCTGGCGGCAATCAGGGCAATCAGGGGAAGCGGGAAGCGGGACATGGCACTCTCTTCGCGAAGGTCTTTCAACCGGCGTTATAGAAGCTGGCTGGCTCTCGGCAAGCGCGAGAATCCTGACCCATCCCGGGACGGCCTTGTGGACTCCGCGCCACAGGGGGTGTCGGAATCGAATTGAGTCATGGAAGAGTCAGATTGGAAGGCCTATATCCGAGGTTCACAGGAGTCTGTTTTGTCGTGTCCAACAGGGTAGCCATGACATCGGGAAAGGCGGCGGTCGTGCTGGCCGCGGTCGCGCTCGTCATGACCCCGGCCATCGGACTGGCTGCGGCCGCGAAGCAGCGCCCCCCTGCCATCTCATTGAGTTTCGACAAGATTTCAAGCTTCACTCCGGCCGGCGCCGATCCACGCCTGGCGGCAATATTTGCCGGGCGCGGCGGGTCGATCGCGGATTTCAAATTTACGCCGGCGGCTGCCAAGGGCCGTCCGTCGCAGGTCCGAGTCGCGGTCCGTGCCCGTGGGGCGCCGACTCCGCCGCGGCCGGTCGAGGTCGCGGTTGCATCTCCCACCAGCAGCCTGACACCGGCGCAATATGACCTCGGTCTGGCAGTCGGATGGAAAAGGCTGGCCGTTTCGGGCGATGTCGGCCGCACCAGCAGCCCCGATCCGGTCATCGGCACTCGCGAAACCGCCGTTGTCGGGGTGAGCTACAATCTCAAGAAGTTCACCGGACGGGTAGCCGTCGGCGGCGAGAGGAACGACAGCCGCGTGGCGCAGTTGGCGCGGCCGGACAGCGTGTCGGTCGATCTGGGCGGATCCTACAACATCAGCCGCAACATCGCGCTTACCGGCGGCGTCCGCTACAAGATCGAGCGTGATGAAATCCCGGCGCTGGCCGAGGACCATCGCGACAGCAAGGCGGTTTACGTCGGCACTGCCTTCAAGTTCTAAGCCAATGCTGCCGAGCGCAGTGTAGCGATTGCTGTGCAATCGTTAGCTGCGCGTACAGCCGGCGCAGGCCGGCCAGCCTCGCGCAGCGAGGACTGACGGCACGGGATTGCTTCCGTGACGGCTTTCATTTCAGCCAGCAATCAATCCCCGCATAGCCATGGAATGCGCCCGGGTGGCCCGAAACCAGGTGCGCGAACCGGCCTTCATCCATGCCACCCACTGCAATCGCTGGACAGGCTGCCGCCTGCGCCAGCTTCGCTGCCTGAATTGAGCCAAGGCTGAGGGCACCGGGATGCGACCGTGTCGGATGGACAGGCCCAACGAATGCCAGCGCCGCAGGCAATCGCCGCGCACGGTCCGCTTGGGCTTCGTCGTGCACCGCCTGCGAAAAGGGCAGGTCGCTGGAACGGTCGGGGTTGTGGACCAGGGCGGCGCCCAGTTCCTCCGCCAATTGGCAGGATCCAGCGACCGCCAGCACCAGGCCGCGGTCGCGGGCCGCCGCGGCAAGCCTGATGCCCAACCCTGCTCTTTCCAGCCCGGACAGGCGGTAGTGGCGGAAGACAATTCCGCCGTCCCCGGAAGGAATCCGGTCGATCGCCTCCCACAGCCGGTCGCCGATCCGCTCGTCGGTCATCAGCCACCGCCGCGGCCAAGAGGGCTGGTTCGCTGCCATCCCGCTTCCTATAGCGCGCGGGATGAATGACGCCGCAACCCGCATTGCCGAGGTGCGTGGGCAAATCGCCCGGGCAGCCAGGGCGGCGCGCCGCGATCCAGGCGAGGTAAAGCTGGTCGCGGTTACCAAGCAGCGCGGCGTCGCGGAGATCGAACCGTTGATTGCCGCCGGTGTCGTCGATTTCGGCGAGAATCGCGTAGCGGAGGTGGCGGAAAAATGGCCCGCGCTGCGCGCGGCGCATCCGCACCTCAAGCTACACATGATCGGCCAGTTGCAATCGAACAAGGCCGAAGCGGCGGTAAGGCTGTTCGACACCATCCATTCGCTGGACCGGCCCTCCCTGCTCGATGCCTTGGTGAAGGCAGGCAAGGCGATCGGTCGCTTTCCGCATGTCTATGTGCAGGTGAATATCGGCGACGAGCCGCAAAAGGGCGGCGTGGCGATCGACGAACTTGCCGGCTTCCTGGATCGGGTGCGTGCTTCGCCCTTGCCGCTCGCCGGGCTGATGGCGATGCCGCCACTGGGAGTCGAGCCGGGCCCCTATTTTGCGCTTCTCGCCGAGCTGGCCCGGCGCCACGGCGTCAACGGCCTCAGCATGGGGATGTCCGGCGATTATCCGACCGCCGTCATGTTGGGTGCGACCGCTGTCCGGGTAGGTTCTGCCTTGTTCGAACGCTGACGCGGTCAGTCGAAATGGCCGCTGCGCTTCTTCTTGGTGGCGATATAGTCGGCGTTGTGCGGGTTGGTCGGCATATGATGGGTAACCCGCTCGATCACCGCGATCCCTTCCCGCTCCAGCCCCGCCACCTTGTTCGGGTTGTTGGTCAGCAGCCTGACCTGGTCGATGCCCAGTGCCCGCAACATGGCCGCAGCCATCCCATAGCCACGCTCGTCGTCGGCGAAGCCCAGCCGGCGGTTGGCATCGACGGTATCGAGCCCCCGATCCTGCAACGCATAGGCGCGCAGCTTGTTGGCGAGGCCAATTCCGCGTCCTTCCTGGCGCAGGTAGAGCAGCACCCCGCCCCCCGCCTCCCCAAGGATTCGAAGCGCCTCCCTGAGCTGCGGCCCGCAGTCGCATTTCAGGCTGCCGAACACATCACCCGTCAGGCATTCGCTGTGCAGGCGGATCAGTGGCGGCTGGCCGCCGAATGCGCCAATGACAAGGGCCACGTGCTCTTCCCCGCTGGCGGGGTCGCGGAAGGCGACCATCTGGCTGGGCGGAAGGCCGTCAAGCGGCAGGCCGGCACGCGCGACGATGGTCGCGGCCGAAGCCGCCGTGGCCCGCACAATCTCGGCTGGGTCGACCTCGGCATTGGCCTCGCCCCCAACCAGCCACAGGGCCGGCAACAGGCCCGCCAGCCGGGCAAGGGTCAATGCCGCCCGCGCGCAATCAGGCCGTTCGACGGGAATGGCCGAAAGCGGTCCGATCGGACCCCGCTCGAAATCACGCGCCGGATCGGCGAGCTCCCGCGCGGCGTCGCGATCGAGCCAGTCGCAATGGCGAACCTCGACCGGGGCGGTTTCTCCGGCCGCGTCATGCGCGTTGCCCAGCCCCAGCGCCATGGCCCGCGGCCCGCTCAGCAACAACGGAGCCCGGCCATCCGGGTCGAGGAGGTCGAGCATCGCCTGGGTGCCGGTCTCGACTGACAGGACAATCGATCTGCCCACCTTGACCGCACGGCCGGCCCGCAGCGCAGCGATGGCGCGGTCGAGGGCAGAGCCGCCGTTCACACTTCCAGCTCTAGGATCAGCGGGACATGGTCCGAGGGGCGTTCCCATCCCCGGCACGGCTCCAGCACGCGATGTGCCTTGGCCTGGGGCAGGAGGCTGGGCGAACACCACATATGGTCAAGGCGACGGCCGCGGTCGCTTGCCGCCCAGTCCTGGGCGCGGTAGCTCCACCATGTGTAGCAGCGCGCTGGAGCGGGGATGAACTTGCGGCCGAGGTCGATCCAGCCGTGCGCTTGCTGCAGCCGCGCGAGCGTTTCGACCTCGATCGGGGTGTGGCTGACGACGTCGAGAAGGGCCTTGTGGTTCCAGACGTCGCATTCCAGCGGCGCGATGTTGAAGTCGCCGACGATCAGGGTCGGCTCGGCCAGCTTTTCCGACCAGCGCGTCATCCGTTCGATGAAGTCCAGCTTCTGGCCGAATTTGGGATTGGCCGCACGGTCGGGGATATCGCCTCCGGCGGGGATGTAGACGTTCTCCAGCCGGATCCCGCAATCGAGCCGGGCGCCGACATGGCGCGCCTCCCCATTGTCCTGCCAGTCGTGGCGGCCGGAATCGTGGAGCTGCACGCGGCTTAAGATCGCGACGCCGTGGTGCATCTTCTGGCCGTTGAGCTCGTGATGGACATAGCCGCGCGAATGGAAGAGCTCGGCCGGAAAGACATTGTCCTGCGCCTTGGTTTCCTGCAGGCAGAGGATGTTCGGCTGCTCCTCGTCGAGGAAGCGTTCGACGATCGGCACGCGGGCGCGCACCGAATTGATGTTCCAGGAAGCGATCTTCAGCTTGGTCACGGGCGGGCAGTAGCGGGAACTTTGGAGGAAAAGGAGGGCCTTTTAGCATGTGTCCCCCGGACACAAACTAAAAGGCCCTTGCTCCGGGGGCATGGAGCAAGGGCCGACCAAGCGTTGTCACGCAAGGTGATCGCTACCTAACCCGGGTAACAGGGGGAAACCCCGGTGATGCAACGATCTAGTCTTATGTATATACGCTTGAAGCTGTCGCCAACCTTAACCGTTTTCGATTGCTACGCTTTTTTGCGTCTTGGCTCGGCGAAGGTGAAGGCGCTTTCCGGCACCGCGACATTGTAGCGCTGGTTCGACAGGCGAATTGTCGTCTTCTTGTTTTGCGCATCAATCGCGGTCCAGCCCTCCAGCCTCAACCCGCCCGGGGCGGACCCATCGCGGATGAATGCCAGCAGCAGCGTTCCAAACTCGGGCCGGCGGGCGTCGCGGGCCCGGACGACCAGCACGTCGCGATGCTCGCTCGGGACGATCCGGGCGATCCGTGTCAAATCCGGGTTGGGAGACAAGAGGACAGACAGCGGCGACTTGGCAATCGGCCAGCTGGATTTCTGCCCGACATCATAGTCGATGAAACTCAGCGTCGTGCCGTTCGCCACCAGCAGCATGTTGACACCGCCGCTGTAGGCAAAGCGGACCTTGCCCGGCCGCTTGAGGCTCAAGGTACCAGCCAGCTGCCGGCCCTTGCCGTCGGTCTGGCGAAAATTGGCGGTCATCGACTGGGTTGCGGCAAGGCTGGCTTCGACCGCCTTCAATTCGTCCGACGTCGCGGCCGGGGCCGGCACCGCGACGGCGGCGACCAAGGCAATCGGCACAAGGGCGCGACCGAAGCTAGTGGTGAAACTCATTGCAAACTCCTGAAATTTTGCGCCGAACATGGCGTTCGGGCCTTGAATGCGCCCTGAACCCCATGGTTCCCGCCGGTTCAGCCCGGTTGAGTGCCTAGATCGGGTGGCCTTCGGTATCGATCAGCACTTCGCGCCTTCCAACATGGTCGGGTTGCCCGACCAGCCCATCCTTTTCCATCCGCTCGATGAGGCGCGCGGCGCTGTTGTAGCCGACGCGGAGCTGTCGCTGGAGATAGCTGGTCGATGCCTTCTGGCTTTCGGCGACGATCTGGATCGCCTTGCGATAAAGCTGCGTTTCCGGGTCGTCGTCGCCGACCGGCTGCCCTTCGAACATATAGCCGCCGTCTTCGGGCTCCTCGGTGACCGATTGGACATATTCGGGCGTGCCTTGCTTGCGCCAATGGTCGGCGACCGCGCGCACCTCTTCGTCGCTGACGAAGGGCCCATGCACGCGAACGATCTGCTTGCCGCCGGGCATGTAGAGCATGTCGCCCTTGCCCAGCAGCTGCTCGGCTCCCTGCTCGCCAAGGATCGTCCGGCTGTCGATCTTGCTCGTCACCTGGAAGCTGATCCGGGTCGGCAAATTGGCCTTGATCACGCCGGTGATGACGTCGACCGAGGGTCGCTGCGTGGCCATGATCAGGTGGATGCCGGCCGCCCGCGCCTTTTGCGCCAGGCGCTGGATCAGGAACTCGACCTCCTTGCCGGCCGTCATCATCAGGTCTGCCAGCTCGTCGACGACCACCACGATCTGCGGCAGAACCTCATATTCCAGCTCTTCGGTCTCATAGATCGGCTGGCCGGTGTCGGCATCATAGCCGGTCTGAACGCGGCGGCCGAGGCGCGACCCCTTGGCCCTCGCATCGCGTACCTTGGCGTTGAAGCTGGCCAGCTGCCGAACGCCCAGGCTCGCCATCATCCGATAGCGCTCCTCCATCTGCTCGACAGTCCATTTCAGCGCGCGGATCGCCTTGCCGGGCTCGGTAACGACCGGCGACAGCAGGTGCGGGATGTCGTCGTAGATGCTCAGCTCCAGCATCTTGGGATCGATCATGATCAGCCGGCACTCGTCCGGGCTCATGCGATACAGCAGCGACAGGATCATGCAGTTGAGGCCCACCGACTTGCCCGACCCGGTGGTGCCGGCGACCAGCAAGTGCGGCATCGGGGCGAGGTCGGCGATGACCGGATCGCCTGAGATGTTCTTGCCCAGGATCAGCGGCAGGGCCATGTTCTGGTCCTCGAACGCCTGGCTGCCGATCAACTGGCTGAGCGACACGGTTTCGCGCTTCTGGTTGGGCAGCTCGATGCCGATGACGCTGCGCCCAGGGATCGTGGCGACGCGGGCCGACAGTGCCGACATGTTGCGGGCGATGTCGTCGGCCAGCTGGATCACCCGGCTGGCCTTGATCCCGCTGGCCGGTTCCAGCTCGTACATGGTGACGACCGGGCCCGGACGCACTTCGACGATATCGCCGCGGACGTGGAAGTCCTCGAGTACGCTTTCCAATAGCCGCGCGTTGCGCTCCAGTCCGGCGCGGTCGATCTGCCCCTTGGATTTCTCGGGCGGAGCGGCCAGCAACTCCAGTGACGGCAGCTGGTAATTGTCACCCAGCGCCAGGCTGGCCTGGCCGGGGAGTGCGCCTTTGCCTTTCTTGGGATTGGGCTTGGCTGCCGGAGCGATCGGTCGGGCCGGATCGGCGACGGCGACCGCGGGCCGAGAGCGAGGCGGCGAGGCGGGGCCGTCCTCGTCGTCGACCATCTCTTCCCGGGACCGCCGGGGGCGCGGTGCCGGCGCCGTCGGATCGCGCCGCAGCTTGTCGGCCGCCCATTGCCTTTCTTCCGGTCGAACGCCGAGAGCGAACCAACCGACAACCAAACCGCCAAGCGCCAGGATCGCTATCAGCGACAGACGCAGCGGGCCCTCGACGGCCGGGTTGCCGATCAACTTGACCCCGGCGTCGACACCATAGGCACCGGCAAGGCCCAATGCCCCGCCATAGCCGGCCGGCAGGCCGGAAACGGCCGATCCGGCGTACAGGCCAAGGGCGATGCCGATCAGCACGACGCCGATCGCCGCAACCAGCAGTGCGCGCCTGGTCGAGCCGGTGTCGACGCCGCGGACCAGCCGCAGCCCTGCGAGACCGACCAGCGGCAGGAACAGCGCGGACGCGGGGCCGAACAGGAATAGCATCGCATCGCTCGCATAGGCGCCGAATGGCCCAAGCCAGTTGGTCGGCGGGCCGCCGGCGGCGGTCGACAGGCTGGGATCGGTGCTGGAATGAGTCGCGAGGGCGACCGCCAGCGCAATCGACAGGCCGATGAGGCCAAGGCCGAAGGTCTTGCGTGCAAATGCCCGGATCGATGCCGCCAGCGTCTCCCGCCAGTCGGGCCCCAAATCCTTCTTCTGCGCGCGCTGCGCAGCCGTCGCCATGACGTCAAATCCCCCGCCGTGTAACTGCGTCATATTGTGCCTGTCGGCGGACTCCGGGGCAAGGCTTCCATCTCGGCCCTGCGACGATTAGTGAATGGCCATGGATCGGGCGGACGTGATCATCCTTGGCGGCGGCCTGGTCGGGCTGGCCCTGGCGGCCGCTCTTGATTCCAGCGGCGTCAGCTCGATCGTCGTCGATCCGGCGGACCCCGCCGGGCGGCTGACACAGGCCTTCGACGGCCGGACCAGCGCGCTTTCCTCCTCGTCAAAGCGGATGTTCGATACGGTCGGGATCAGCGCCCATTTCCCGAAGGCCGGCTGCCCGATCCGCCGGATCGAGGTGGCCGATGGCCTGGATCCGGGCGGGCTGGTGTTCGATCCGGGCGATGATGATGAAGAACCGCTCGGCTGGATGCACGAGAACCGACACCTTCGTGCCGCGCTGCTGGCGCGGGCGGAGGCAGGCAATAATATCTGGCTGATGTGGAAGGCCAGGCCGGCAACGGTCGAGCGCGGCGAGCATGGCGTGACGGTGCGGCTGGAGGACGGGCGGCTTGTCGGGGCGCCGCTGCTGGTCGCCGCGGAAGGCCGGGCCTCGCCAATGCGCGAGGCCGCCGGGATCCGCTGCGCCCGCTGGAAATATGATCATTCGGCGATCGTCTCAACGCTCCGGCACGAACGGCCTCACGACAATGTCGCCTATGAGATTTTCTATCCGTCGGGTCCCTTCGCGCTGCTGCCGATGACCGATGATGGCGACGGCCATCGATCCGCGATCGTCTGGTCGGTGAAGGCGGAGGATGCGGCCGGCTTCATGTCACTGGACGATGCCGAATTCGCCGCCGAGGCGGAAGCGGCGATGGGCGGTTTCCTCGGAAGTGTCGACATGCTCGCCCCGCGCTCGACCTATCCGCTCGGCTTCCATCATGCCGCGCGGATCACCGATCATCGGCTGGCGCTCGTCGGCGACGCCGCCCATGGCATGCATCCGATCGCGGGCCAGGGGGTCAATGTCGGCTATCGTGACGCAGCCGCCCTGGCGCAAGTGCTGGTCGAAGGTGCGCGATTGGGGCTCGACCTCGGCGACCAGCAGCTGATGACCCGCTACCAGCGCTGGCGGAGCCTCGACACCTTCATGGTCAGCCTGGCGACGGACGGCTTGACGCGCATCTATTCCATCCCCGGACGGACTGCCTCGACGGTCCGCCGCTTTGGGATGAGCGTCATCAACCGCATCGGCCCGGTCAAGGACCGGCTGATGGCGGAGGCCCGCGGCAGCAGCGGAGACCTGCCGCTGCTGCTCAGGGGACTGCCGATTTAAGCGGTTACGCCCTGCTCTGACTCGGCGACTTCCGCCAACGGCTTGGGCCTGGTCATGACGAAGCTGCCCGACCAGCTTCCCGGGATGTCCCATTCCCCCGCCAGCTCGCAATGGTCCTCGTCCAGCGTGCCGTAATAATGCACGGGATCGGGATAGTCCTCCTGATGGACATAGACTTTGGTGAATTGAACGTGCGTGCCGGACCGCGTGCCGGCAATTGTCCCATGTGCCTCTTCGGACGGCGACCATTCGTGGGGCTCGGACGTCACGCCGCTGATTGGCCCACCCAGGTCCCGCATTTCGGCAGTGAATGGCACTGGGTTCAGGCAGTCAGGATAGGTGAAGCTGCCCGTCCACTTCCCCGACAAATCGGTCACTGAAGCGTCTGTCCCACGTCCGCGCCGCCGGGCGCCAGGCGCTGGAACTGCATCAGCTGGACGACCAGGTCGGCCCGGCCCGCCAGCGTCGCTTCCTCGAGCAGCGCCTGCTTGGCCCCCACGTCGAACGGCGCGACCTGGGCGATGGCGTTGACCAGCATCTCGTCGTCAAGCTGCCCCACCGCCTCCCAATCGACTGCCAGCCCCAGCGCATCGCCGAATCGCCGCGCCTCGCGCTCGACTTCGGCGCGTTGCAGGAGGGCCAGCGGCTCCGGTTCCGAATCGTCGTAGGCGCCTATGTCGACATCGGCCTGGCGATAGGAAGTGCCAAGGTCGCGCTCGGCGATCAGCCGGAATCGGCTGGAACCATGCAGCACGATGTTGAACCGGCCATCGTCCAGCTCTTCGGCGGCGACGATCTCGCCCAGGCAGCCGGTCTGGAACAGCGGCGGGGGATCACCGGACCCGGACGGCTGGATCATCCCGATCCGGCCTTGCCCGGCCAGCGCGTCGCGCACCATGTCGCGATAGCGCGGCTCGAAAATGTGGAGGGGCAGCTGCGAGCGCGGCAGGAGGATGGCCCCAGCCAGCGGGAATAGGGGGACGCGGGCGGGCTTAGAGCCCATCATGGGGACGGCGCAATCATGTAAACAACAGGGCCGACAGGCGCCGCCGCTGGGCGCGCGCCCACGGATCTTCCAGCCCGGTCGCCTCCAGCAGCTGAAGGAATCGGCTGCGCGCCGCGCCTTCGTTCCAATCCCTCTCGCGGGCGATGATTTCCAGCAGCGCATCGGCGGCGCCGTCGCGATCGCCGGTCGCCAGCCGCGCCTGGGCAATCGCGTAGCGGGCCTCGTGGTCGTCGGGATTTTCCGCCAGCCGCGCTTCTTCCGCGGATACGTCCGCCGCCGGCGCCGATGCAACGTCCAGCGCCGCCCTGGCCCGGGTTACAGCCGGATGCCCGGCTTGCTCCTGCGCCAGCGAATCGAGCAGCGCCTTGGCCTCGGCCGTCCTGGCGCTGGCGATCATGGCCCGGGCCAGCCCACCGATGACCGCCGGATTGCCCGGGTCCATCTCGCGGATCTGGGAAAAGATCGATTCCGCGCGGGGCCCGTCGCCTTCGGCCAGAACCTGTTCTCCCATCAGGATCAACGGTTCGACCTGCGCCGCAAGGTCCTGCGCTTCGCCCTTCACCGGCAACTGGGCGAGCAGCTGGTCGATTATTCGCTTCATCTGCCCTTCGGTGCGGTAGCTGGTGAGGTCCGCGATCGGCTGGCCCTGGAATATCGCATAGACCGTCGGGATCGACTGGATCCTGAACTGGGCGGCGATCAGCTTGTCCTGCTCGACGTCGATCTTGGCAAGGATCACGCCCTTGTCCGCATATTCCGCCGCGATCTTGTCCAGCACCGGCGCGAACTGCTTGCACGGCCCGCACCAGTCGGCCCAGAAATCCAGGATGACGAGGCTGGTCATCGACGGCTCGACGACGTCGCGCTGAAAGCGCTCGATCGCCGTGCGTTCCGCCTCGGTCATGCCCAGTGTCGCCACGCCTCACTCCCTGTCGATGGAACCCGCATATGGCCCTCGCCGCCAAGTGCGGCAAGTCGGGCAGTTAGGGGTTGCGCCTCCCTATCGGAGTTGCTAGCTGCGCGCTCCACCCGACCGGGACTTGCCGGTCTGCCGCATGGCCAGCCCGCTAGGATTGCGTGCCGGCCGGGCGGCTCAGCGCCAGAGCGGGCGTAGCTCAGGGGTAGAGCACAACCTTGCCAAGGTTGGGGTCGAGGGTTCGAATCCCTTCGCCCGCTCCAGTATCGCCCCCCGCCGGGCGAGAGTCGCAATCAATCCAGCGCGATTTGCTGTTGCTAAAGGTCGCACAGGCGGGGCGAATTGGCGCCTCTCCTTGAGACTTTAATGACTTTATGCGGGGGATGGCTCCAAAAGCATCGGGGCGGCCCGGATATCCGAACCGCCCCGAATGACAGCCTGGATCTGGATCCCGGCTTGCGCCGGAATGACCCTAACGGGTCACTTGATCTTGGCTTCCTTGAACTCGACGTGCTTGCGCGCGACCGGGTCGTACTTGCGGAACGACATCTTCTCGGTCTGGTTGCGCGGGTTCTTCTTGGTCACATAGAAAAAGCCGGTGTCAGCGGTGCTGACAAGCTTGATCTTGACGGTTGCCGGCTTGGCCATCGCGAATATCCTGGTGCGCTAGAAAAAGTGAAGGCGGGCCACATCGGCGCCGCCCGAACCGCGGCTCCATGGCGGTCAAGGCCGATTCTGTCAAGCAAAAGGGGCGATGCACCCCTTTTGACTCCTCGTTAACCATTTTGGGCGACCGTCGGCGGGTCAACGGAGAATCACTCATGGCCGGCCCGAACTGCATTGGCGATTCGCTCAACATTGTCCGCGCCAGGATTGGCGATCGCATCGCCGAGATCGAACAGCGCGTCGCGCGACTGAAGCCGGTCGATATCTGCGCCAAGATGGAAGCGATCCGCGGGCTGGCCGCCGAACATGGCATGTCCGCGCTCGAAGGGCTGGCCGACTATGCCGCCCACCATGCGCTGATGCCGGGCCATGTCGCCGCCACGCGCGCCTGCCTTGAACATATGGATGAAGCGCTGATGAGCGAGGATGCGGTCCATGATCGCGAATCGATCCTCGCCGCGCTTGCCATCCGCCTGCACTAGGCAATGAAAAGGCCCGCCCGGATTGCTCCGGGCGGGCCTTTGGGCCCCGCTCCTGGAAGCGGACTAGCTCAACGGCTGGAGGTTGACGGCCGCATATTTGCCGCGGCGATCGACCTCGATGTCGAATTCGAACCGGTCGCCCTCGTTGATCGTGGGGAGGCCGGCGCGCTCGACCGCCGAAATATGCACGAAGGCATCGGGCTGGCCGTCATCGCGGCTGATGAAGCCGAAACCCTTCATCGAATTGAAGAATTTGACCGTGCCCTGAGCCTTCTCGCCGGTCAGCTGGCGCTGCGGCCCGCCGCCGCCGCCAGCACCGCCCTCACGCGGCGCGGAAGAACGGACGACTTCCATCGGCTCGCCCTCGATCTTGAGGTCGGTCGCCGAAATCCGGCCACCGCGATCGACGAGCGTGAACTCCAGCGGCTGGCCGTCGGCTAGATCGGTCAGGCCGGCGGCCTCGACCGCGGAGATGTGGACGAACACGTCCTCGCCGCCATCGTCGCGGACGATGAAGCCGAAACCCTTTTGCGGGTTGAAGAATTTGACGACGCCCTTGCCCTCGCCGACGACCTGGGGGGGCATTCCGCCGCCA
>DASTOV010000154.1:0-3976 GCA_035720125.1 Sphingomicrobium sp.
TTACTGCCGGGCGGAACAGCCACAGTGCCGAGCGGATCCGCCGGATGGCGACCCGAAGCTGGTGCAGCGCCTCGCTGTCGCGCCGCTCAATGAGCATGGGTTCATTCAGGCGGAAATGCTTCAGGCAGGCGTTGATGATCGCCGTAAATCCTTCGGCGACGCTGATGTCGTCGAGCAGCGCCACATGGGTCGCCTTTACCGGGATGTCTCGCGTCGCGTTCGCCAGTGCGAAGCCGCGCTCCGATTTGGCCAACACGCCCAGCTTTACGGGAATGTGGGCGCAGATTTTTTTCGCCTTTGCCAGCAGCGCCTGAGCGTCGCCCTCGATCAGCTCCAGCTCCAGCTCAACAGTTTCCTCGACAGAATCTCCCGCTTCGATCCGCGCTTCATCGAGGCAAATTTCGATGGTCGCGCCCTTGTCAGCCACCTTCCAAGTGGAGCGCATCACGTCAGATTGGACAACTGGGACCAGACCGCGCAGCTGGCGTTCGCTCAACAGGGTAGCCAGCGGTGTATCTGCCACATGCCGCCAGTCCGGCTCCGGGCCGGGCACGTCGCATTCCCATTCGTCGCGATCGAACATGCCTGCGGCTTCGACCGATCGCTTGATCGTCTGGACGTATCGATCGCCGATCCGGCGAATTCGAAATGCCCATCCGGTGCGGTGCAGCCTGGCCTTCGGCGTATCGAAATAGACCGAAACCTGCCGCTGACGGGCTGGCGGCTCCGAAAGGAACGGAAGTTCTGCCAGGCGTGGGACGCAAGCAGGGTCGATGTCGAGTTTCAGTTCGACTTCGCGAGCCATTTGGGCATACCGCTTATCCGGTCCAGGCGGGCTTGGCCAATGCAGCACGGACCGCATCCTCAAGGGCGGCAGCACGGAAAGGCTTGGCCAATATGTTGGCGTCGGGTGCCACGCGCCGGATCGCATCGGTCTCATTATAGCCCGACACGAACAGGATCGGCTGTCCCGGATGCGTCGCCAGGATATGGTCTGCCACTTCCGCGCCGGACAGTCCCGGCATGATATAGTCGATGATCACCAGGTCCGGTCGCATCGTCGTGAATTTCTCAATTCCGTCGCGGCCATCGCCGGCTTCTACGACCTCATGCCCATATTCCTCCAGCCCCGCCGCGATGAAGTGGCGGACGTCAGGATCATCGTCGATCACGAGCACGGTCGCCGCGCCTCTGCTGCGGCGCAGCTCCGCTCCGCCCTTCCCTCCGCTGGCAGGGACTTCGCCGTCGCTGTCGGCGCGCCGGAAGTAGAGCCTGACGACGGTGCCCTTGCCGGGTTCGCTTTCGATCCGAACCGTACCGCCTGACTGGCGGGCCATCCCATAGACCATGGAAAGGCCCAGCCCGGTTCCCTTGCCCACATCCTTGGTCGTGAAGAATGGTTCAAAGGCGCGGGCCAACACGTCCGGAGCCATGCCGACGCCGGTATCGGATATCGACAGCTCGATATAGGTGCCGGGTGCCAGCTCGGCGTCGCTGGAGATCCGCAGCTTGCGGCTGCTGATCGTCAATGTCCCTCCCTTGGGCATGGCATCGCGGGCATTGATGGCCAGGTTCAAGACGGCGACCTCCAGCTGCGTCGGATCGGCGAGGACCGGGGTCAAGTGCGGGTCGAGGTCGAACACCTTTTCGATGCCGGGACCAAGGACATTGCGCAGCAATGGCCGCATTTCCTCGATCAGCGGCGAAACATAGGTTGGGCGCACCTCCAGTCGCTGGACCCTACTGAAGGCGAGCAGCTGGGCCGTAAGCCGGGCGCCTCTTTCGGCCGCCGACATGGCATTGGTAGCAAAGCGCAGCAGCCGCTCGTCCTGGACCTGCTTCGTGATGAGGTCCAGCCCTCCCACCACCACCGTCAGCAGATTGTTGAAGTCATGCGCTATGCCGCCCGTCAGTTGCCCAAGCGCCTCCATTTTCTGCGCTTGTCGGAGCTGATCCTGGGCTTCGCCGAGTTCTGCCGTCCGCTGCTCGACCTGCCGTTGCAGGTCAAGTTCGGCTTCCTTTGCCTCGGTAATGTCGCTGGCCGCGCCGACCATGCCGATGACCCGGCCATCGATGTCGAGCCTGGGTATCGAAATGACGCGCAACCAGCGCCATTCGCCGTCATGACGGCGGAAACGGGCTGTAAGGTCATAGGAATCGAGCGCAGCGACCGCCGTCGCCCGTTCGGCGACAAATCGTTCCCGATCGTCAGGATGAAGCGCGCCCATCCAGTCCGCACTTTGGACCGCTTCTTCCGGACTGAGCGCAAAGAAATCGGCGTAGGCCTGGTTGACGAATTCGCGGCTGTCGTTGGCCCGCGTCACCCACATCGGTATCGGAGCACTGTTGGCGATCTGCCGGAAGCGCTCCTCGCTTTCGCGCAAGGCCAGTTCGGCGGCGCGTTGCTCGGTCACATCCTGGATCACGAGGACGAGGCCCAGCACCTTGCCATTCGGCCCGCGATGAGGGGCGTATTCAGCCTGTACCGCCAGGCGACCCCTGTTCGGATGGTCGAAATCGGTACGGAACAGCTGCTTTTCACCAGCCAGCGCAGCCTCAAGCCTTGGCCTTCGATGCTGAAAGATTTCCTCACCCAGCACCTCTCGCACGGTCCGTCCGATGATCGACTTACGAGGAAGATCCAGCCATTCGGCAAGCGTCCGGTTGACGAACAAATATCTAAGTTCACGGTCAAGGTAGGCGATCATCACTGGCAATGTATCGGCGATCGCCAGCACCCCGGGGAAATCGACCGGCTGCTGCTGCTGAGTGGAGCCTTCGCTGACAGCCTTGGCCGAACTCGGCTGGCTGCTTGCGTCGCCTGTGGACGACTCGATTTCCCCCCACTTGGCCATGCGAGAAAAGCTGCCCGCTTTTTCCACAGGAGTCACGCGGGCTGTGGAAAAGTCAAACTAAGCTATTGGCAAATCAGTCGAAGTGGAGCCGGCGATAGCGGCCACGAAAATAAAGCAGGGGGTCGAGCCCAGGTTCGAAGGTCGCCTTCTTCACCTCACCGACCAGGATGAAATGGTCGCCGCCGTCGTGGATCGCATAACGCGCGCATTCGAACACCGACAGCGAGTCCAGCAGCACCGGGACGCCATGTTCGCCCATGCTCCACGGCGTGCAGCCGAACCGGTCCTCGACCCGCGTCGAAAAGGTGATCGACGCCGGCTGCTGCTGGGTCTGCAGCACGTTCACAGCAAAATGCTCCGCCCTGCCCAGCGGGTTGGCACTGGCCGCGATCTTCGCGACGCAAACCAGCAGCAGCGGCGGGTCGAGGCTCAACGAGGTGAAGCTGTTGGCGGTCAGCCCGATCGGCCGCCCCTCTCCATCCAGGCAGGTGACCACCGTGACCCCGGTTGCGAAGCAGCCCAGCGCGTCACGCAAGGTGCGTGGGTCGGAGCCGGTGCGATACTCTCGGGCGACTGGCGCGTCGGTCATGCCAACGGCCATAGACGCCGCACCCGGCCCCGTCACCCCGCGAGCGCCTTCAGCCCTTCAAGATTCAGCGCTTCCAGTTCGGCCGCGACAAGTTCGAGCGAGTCCGACACGAAATAGAGCGGCTGGAAGGCATCGCTGCGATAGGCGGTCGCCGCTGCATCCCTCAATGTGAAGCGTGGGCGCGGCACATCCGCCTCGACCGCGAAATGGGCCTCGCCGAAGCTGGACGCCAGTCCCGCGCCGAGGATCTGCACCTCGCCGCCCTCACGAGCTAGTCCGAACTCGACCGTGTGCCAGTAGAGCCGCGAGATGGTCTCGCCGAGCCCGGCCGCGACCGCCTCAACGCCCAGCCGCCCCATGGCCTGCATCAGCCGCGCTACCGGCTCATGGGCCAGCATTGGCACATGGCCGAAGATGTCGTGGAAGCAGTCGGGCTCCTCCAGATAATCGAGGCTGTCGGCCGAGCGGATGAAATTGCCGATCGGGAAGGCGCGGTCGGCCAGCATGGCGAAGAAGGCCTCGTCGGGCACCA
>DASTOV010000155.1:0-6761 GCA_035720125.1 Sphingomicrobium sp.
GTCCTGTCGCGAAAGGCACGCTTGCCAAGCTGTGGCTCGCCGTCGCCGCGCTCGTCGCGCTTGCCTATGGGGTCGCCTATTACGGGGCAGGCCAGTTCCAGACCGTGTCGGTGGAAACCGTTACGGCCGGCACCGGCCCGCTGATCGGTGAAATGGACGGCGTATTCATCGAATATACCGGCCGGACCGAAAATGGCACGGTGTTCGATACGACCGAAGGCCGCGGCCCGGCGGCTTTCCTGGTGATGCAGGTCGTTCCCGGCTTCCGCCAGGCCTTGGTTCAGATGCAGCAGGGCGGGCGCTACAAGATCGTGATCCCGGGCCGCCTGGCCTATGGCAAGAATCCCCCTGCCGGCAGCCCGATCGGCGTCGACGAGGATCTCTATTTCGATGTCCACATCCAACAGGTCGCGCCCAATGCGGCGCTGAGCATGGGCGCTGGCCAGCAGGGGCAGTAAGCCCTAGCCTTTCTTTCTTCGACGCGATGCGGGTTTGCGTGCCGGAACCCTCGCTGGCGCGGCTTCGGCTTCCGACTTCCTTTCCTCGCTGAGCTTTTCAAGCGTGACCTTGATCGACGCCAGGATCGTGTCCGCGAGCAGCAGGCCCAAGAGGCCGAACAGCGCACCGAACAGCAGCTGCGCCGCCAGCACCAGGGCGGGCGCCAGGTCGACCGTTCGGCGGGCGATATATGGCACCACCAGATAGCCGTCGACATTCTGGACGAAGAAATAGACGAAGATCGCCCACAGCCCTTCGCCGGTTCCGGCGGAAAATCCGACCGCGACCATCAGGATGCCCGATATGATGGCGCCGATATTGGGGATGAAGGCAAGCAGGCCGGTCAGCAGGCCAAGCAGCGCGGCCATCGGCACGGGCCCAACGCCGAAAATCTGCCCGGCATAGGCGAGCATGAACCAGGTGAAGATACCTTCGAAAACCATGCCGACGATGCGCCCTGCCAGCAGCCGGCGCAGCGTGAAGCCGACCTTGTCGGTGATTTCATAGAAACGGCCGCGGTTCTCGACTGGCAGCATCCAGGCAACACCGCGGTCGTACAGCCGTGGTTCGATGGCGATGAAGATGCCGATCACCATGATCAGGATCATCGATGCGACCGCGCCGACCGCGGTACTGACTGCGCTTGTCAGCCGCCCGACACCGCCTAGGAGCTGCTGCCCAAAGCCCTGAATGCCTGCGCTATCGGACGGCATAAGGCCGGTTTCGACCAGGAAGCCGAACAGGCGCTGGCCCTGTTCGGTGACGACGATGCGCAGCTCCTCCGCCTGGCCGGCGAGCGTGGTCCCGGCGAAATAGAAAACCCAGCCGACGAAGGCGAAGCCGGCGAGCGTGACGATGGCCAGCCGCCAGCCGCGCCCGATTGGCAGCACGCGACCGAGCAGGCGCGTGCCGCCGTCAAGAACGACCGCAAAGACCATTCCCCCGATGATCAGCAGCAGCGGTTGCGACAGGACGATCACGCCGACGATCGCCAGCGCCATGCCTAGCCAGACGGCGGCCTTGCGCGCCTCGACCCGGACCGAGAGCGAGTAGAAATCGGCGGGACCGGGTCGTTCGACCGGAGGCGGAACTGGCGGCTGGTCGGTCCGCATCGCCTATTCCCTTGGCGGCCGCAGCGAGTTGCCGGCCCGGCCGTCGCGGAAAGAGGATAGCCAGGTCAGTGGGTTGAGGCCGGTCGTCCCGTCCAGGCTGAAGGTGATGAACTCCGCCCTGCCGCCGATATTCTCCCACGGTACCGGCCCGCCCAATCCCTGCTCTTCCAGGCTGAATCGGCTGTCGGCGCTATGGTCGCGGTTATCGCCCATCAGGAAGACATGGCCGGCCGGGACGCGGATTGCGGGATAGTCGTCGCCCTGGCTGCGGCCGTCGTCGACCGTGTCATAGCTGACGCCATTGGGCAGCGTCTCCCGGACGATCGGCAGGCGGCAGAAGGGACCTTGCTCGGTTTCAACCCGCCGGCCCCAGAACTGGTGCATCCCGCACGGCGAATTGGCGTCGATCGGGATCATCGCCGGCGGCCGCGACACGGCCTGGACCGGTTCGCCGTTGATGATCAGCCGGCCGCCGCGAAGCTCGATGGTGTCGCCGGGCAGGCCGATCACGCGCTTGATATAGTCCTGGTTCCCCCCCGGCGGCGTCACGATCACCACGTCGCCGCGCTCGGGCAAGGAGCCCATTACGCGGCCCCTGGAAAAGGGCAGCGTCACGCTCCACGGCTCGCCCGGCCCGATGAACAGGTTGCGCAGGATCGCTGCCGGATTGGGGATGGTCGGCGAAACATAGGACCAGCCATAGGGATATTTGGTCACCACCAGCCGGTCGCCCGTCAACAGGTTGGGCATCATCGACTCCGACGGGATGTAGAAAGGCTTGGCGATGAAGCTATGGAAGGCGAGCACCGCCAGCAGCACCCAGGCGAGGCCCTTGATCTCGCGCCAGATCACCTGGCCGCGGCTTTCCTTGCCGGCTTCTTGCGGTTCGGCCCGCACCACATTGTCGTCTACAGTGACGGCTTCGGGACGCTCGGACAATCAGGGCTCCATCTTGCGTGCGTAAAGGATGACGAATGCCTGGGCCCAGGGGTGGTCGTCGGTCATCGTCAAATGTACCTCGATGGCGTGGCCCGCCGGAGCCATGGCGTCAAGCCGCTCGCGGGCGCCGCCAGTCAATTGCAGCGTTGGCGCGCCGGAGGGCGCATTCACCACCCCAATGTCCTTCATATAGACGCCGCGCTTGAATCCGGTGCCGACCGCCTTGGAAAATGCCTCCTTGGCGGCAAACCGCTTGGCCAGCGTCCCGGCCATCGTATGCGGCCGTCGCGCCGCCTTGGCCCGCTCGATGTCGGTGAAGACCCGGACGAGGAATCGCTCGCCGAAGCGGTCGACCGACGCCTGAATCCGCTCGATGTTGCACAGGTCGGAACCGATGCCCAGAATCATCGCGCCGTGTCCATCAGCGCGCGCATTCGCCTCACGCTGTCCTCCAGACCGGTGAAGATCGCCTCGCCGACCAGGAAATGGCCGATGTTGAGTTCGGCAAGCTGGGGGATGGCGGCCACGGGCACGACATTGTCATAGGTGAGGCCATGACCGGCGTGCGGCTCGATCCCGTTCTTGACCGCCAGCGCCGCGGCGTCGGCGATGCGCTTCAGCTCGACCGAACGTTCCTCGCCCTCGACATGGGCATAGCGGCCGGTGTGGAATTCGACCACCGGAGCCCCCAGGCGGGCGGCGGCGGCGACCTGTTCCTCGCTCGGCTCGATGAACAGGCTGACGCGGATATTCGCCGCGCTTAAGCTTTCGATGAAATGGGCGAGTGACCCAAACTGGCCGGCGGCATCCAGCCCGCCCTCGGTGGTCCGCTCCTCGCGGCGCTCGGGGACGATGCAGGCGGCATGCGGCCGATGGCGGAGCGCGATCTGCAGCATCTCTTCGGTCGCCGCCATCTCCAGGTTCAGCGGCAGGTCGATCTCGGCCATCAGCCGGTCGATATCCTCGTCGGTGATGTGCCGCCGGTCCTCGCGCAGGTGGGCGGTGATGCCATCGGCTCCTGCCCGTGCAGCGGCATGGGCGGCGCGCAGCGGATCGGGATGCGGGCCGCCGCGCGCATTCCGGATGGTCGCGACATGGTCGATGTTGACGCCGAGGCGGAGCCGCCTTCCCTGAGCTTGTCGAAGGGTCACGCCGCCGCGCGGCTCCCCGGCTTGACCGCGGGGATCTTCGCCAGCTCTTCGGGCAAGGCATTGGCATCGTAAGTCGGAACGTCGATCCGGATCAGCGGGATGAAGGGCACGCCAAGGTCCGCGGAGCCACCGGAGCGGTCGACCAGCGCTGCCTCCGCGATCACATCGCCGCCCGCCTCGACGACGGCCGCGATCGCTTCCTTCGACGACAGGCCGGTGGTGACGACATCCTCGACCATCAGCACCCGTTCGCCGGGACTGAGCGCGAAGCCGCGACGAAGATGGAAGGTGCCTTCGGGTCGTTCGACGAACATGGCCGGCCTGCCCAGCGCACGGCCCATCTCGTGCCCGATGATGATACCGCCCATTGCCGGGGAGACGACGGTGTCGATGGATTCGCGCAAGTCGGCGGGCAGCTTGGCGGCAAGTGCGCGGGCAAGGCGTTCGGCCCGTGCGCCGTCCATCAGGACCCGGGCGCATTGCAGGTATCGCGGGCTCCGGAGCCCAGACGACAGGATGAAATGACCTTCCAGCAGTGCGTCCGCAGCGCGGAATTCCGCCAAAATTTCCTCGTCGGTCACACTCGCCTCCTTGATCGTCGCGGCCCGAAATAGGCGTCGGCGCGCGCCCTCGCAACCGGTCAGAAAATCCGTCCGGAACACCGGCTTGAGGGACTGGAATGTCGCGCCTATAAGGCCGCCAATTTTGGACCTGCCGGCACTGGCGGGCCGTTCCTTGCAACCCAACCAACCGGGGTGACGATGAAATTGATGGGATGGGCGATCGCCCTTGCGGCAGCCGCACTGACACCCGCAGCGGCAGTGGCGCAGACGGCCCCTGTCGGCGAGCCGCGGACACCGGCCGTTCCGGCGACGACCGCTGCTTCTGCCGAATCCGCCCCCGCGGCCGCTCCGGCTCCGTCGATCGATCATGCCGCGCCGACACCGGGCCTCGGCATTCCCGACGGCCGCATGGGCCTGCAGGACCAGGTGACCGAGGTCGGACAGCAGGCTGCCAGCTTCCATGACAATTGGCTGCTGACCGTTTGTATCGCGATCAGCCTTTTCGTCCTGGTCCTGCTGGTCTGGACCATCTTCCGCTATCGCCGCGGCGCCAATCCGACCCCGTCGCGCACCAGCCACAACACGATGATCGAAGTCGTGTGGACCCTTGCTCCGGTCCTGATCCTGGTCGCCATCGCAATTCCCTCGATCCGGCTGATCCGCGCGCAGTACAGCCCGCCGCCGGCCGACCTTACCGTCAAGGTGATTGGCAACCAGTGGTACTGGACCTACCAATATCCCGATAACGGCGGGTTCGAGATCGTCTCGAACATGCTAAAGGAACAGGCCGACGTGAAGGCGGGCGATCGCTATCGCACCGAAGCCGACGGCCCGCCATTGCTCGCGGTCGACGAACGGCTGGTGATCCCGGCCGGCAAGGTGGTGAAGTTCCTCGTCACCTCCAACGACGTAATCCACGCCTTCGCCGTGCCGGCCTTCTGGACCAAGATCGACGCAAATCCGGGCCGCATCAACGAGACCTGGGTCAAGGTCGATCGCCCGGGCGTCTATTTCGGCCAGTGCAGCGAGCTGTGCGGCGCGCGCCACGGCTATATGCCGATCGCGATCGAAGTTGTGCCGGAAGCGACCTTCAACGCCTGGCTCGCTTCGAAGGGCGGCCAGCCCAAGGCCGCCATCGAAGCGAAGGCCAAGGCAGATGCCGATGCTGCCAAGGCCGCCGCTGCGGCCTCGGCCGAAGCCGATACGATAGCCGCCGCAACCGAAACGCCTGCCGCCAACGACGCGGCGCCGGCCACCAACTAAGACGCGGAAACGAGAAACACATGAGCACCATTCCCGCCGACGCGCTTCCGCTGAAAGCCCATGAAGCCCATGACGCGCATCATGACGCGGACCACAAGCCGGGCTTCTTCGCCCGCTGGTTCATGTCGACCAACCACAAGGATATCGGCACGCTCTATTTGATCTTCGCGATTGTCGCGGGGATCATCGGCGGCGCCATCTCGGGCATCATGCGTGCCGAGCTGGCCGAACCGGGAATCCAGGTCCTGACGCAGGGCTGGCCGCTCGGCGCCGGCAGCGCCAATTTCGACGAAGCGCTGCACCACTGGAACGTGCTGATCACGGCGCACGGCCTGATCATGGTCTTCTTCATGGTCATGCCGGCGATGATCGGCGGGTTCGGCAACTGGTTCGTGCCGTTGATGATCGGCGCGCCGGACATGGCCTTCCCGCGCATGAACAACATCTCCTTCTGGCTGCTTCCGCCGGCCTTCATCCTGCTGTTGGGCTCTGCATTCGTCAGCGGGGGCACCGGTCTTGGCGCGGGTACCGGCTGGACCGTTTATGCTCCGCTCTCGACCAGCGGATCGGCAGGCCCGGCGGTCGACATGGCGATCTTTTCGCTCCATCTGGCGGGCGCTTCGTCGATCCTCGGCGCGATCAACTTCATCACCACCATCTTCAACATGCGTGCGCCGGGCATGACCTTGCACAAGATGCCGCTGTTCGTTTGGTCGGTGCTGATCACCGCCTTCCTGCTGCTGCTCGCCCTGCCGGTCCTGGCGGGTGCGATCACCATGCTGCTCACCGATCGCAATTTCGGCACGACCTTCTTCGATGCCGGCGGAGGCGGCGATCCGGTGCTCTACCAGCACCTGTTCTGGTTCTTCGGCCACCCCGAAGTCTACATCATGATCCTGCCGGGCTTCGGCATGGTCAGCCAGGTCATCGCCACCTTCAGCCGCAAGCCGGTGTTCGGCTATCTCGGCATGGCCTATGCGATGGTCGCAATCGGCGTGGTCGGCTTCGTCGTCTGGGCCCACCACATGTTCACCATCGGCATGGACGTGAACACCAAGATGTACTTCACCGCCGCGACGATGATCATCGCGGTCCCGACAGGCGTGAAGATCTTCTCGTGGATCGCCACTATGTGGGGCGGATCGATCAGCTTTGAAACGCCGATGCTGTGGGCGATCGGCTTCATCTTCCTGTTCACCGTGGGCGGCGTCACCGGCGTCGTGCTCGCGAACGGA
>DASTOV010000156.1:0-10799 GCA_035720125.1 Sphingomicrobium sp.
GCTGGCATCCGGCTCGGCAGAATGGGCGGGAGTGGCCACAGCAAGTGCAGCGCCCAGGATAAGGCTTCTGATCAAGACTTTTCCCCGGCGCAGGGCAAGGTCTTCCTCGAATGACTCGTGTGGCCTGATACCCGTCCCGCCGCCTGACGAGGACATTCGTCGGTCAGCAGGTCATGGCAGGACGACAGTGCGTTAAGCGCCGCAGGAAAGCCGGCGTAGATTGCGGTTTGCATCAGAATCTCGATGATCTCGGATTTCAAGATGCCTACGCCGAGGGCTGCGCGAACGTGGATGCGAAGTTGCGGGCCCATATCCCCGAGGGTCGCGAGCGAAGAGATCGCAACGATCTCACGGCTGCGGATGTCCAGGCAATCGCGAGTATAGATATCGCCCAGGGCGAATTCGATCGTCATTCGGGCGAAGTCGGGAGCCAGCTCCGCAACTCGGCTGGTCAGAAACTCATCGAGCTTGTCGGCTGCCAGCTGCTCCGCAACCTCAAGGCCCCGCAAATAACGCTCACTCATTGATTTTCCTTTCGCGCGCGAAGCTTGAGACCGAGATAGGCTGCGATTCCAAGCGCAATGGCCACGCCGGCAACCGCGGCGTTCCAGCCAAATCGGTCGAACAGGAAGCCAACCACGGCGGCTCCCGCCAATCCGCCGCAATAGTAAGATGAAAGATACAATCCGCTCGCCGCCGCCTTGTCGCTATCGGCGATGCGGCCGACGTGGCCCGTCGCCACTGCCTGCGCGAAGAAAGTACCGATCCCGACCAGCGTCATGCCGATGATAATTGCCGTGAGGCTCGGCACGATGAGCAGAGCGAGGCCGCCAAGAGCCACTGCAAGGCTGACGGGGACCGTTAGGCCGGGGCCATATCGGTTGGTGATCCGCCCGGCCGCCGGTGTCGTCACCATTGACGGGGCGAAAACCAGGAAGACCAGGCCGAGCGCTCCCATCGAGAGCGTGTGCGGCGGGCCCATCAGGACGAAGCCGACGTAGGTAAAGACCCCGATGAACCCAAACAGGATCAGGAACCCGATTGCGAACGTGCGAAGCAATGCTGGATCCGCGAAGTGGCGCAGCCAAGGCGACCAGAAGCGCGCGCTGCTCGACATCGCCTCCGGCTCGTTGCGGTGGAGTGCGACGCCGATCAACAACGCGCCGGCAACATTGAGCATCGCGAAGAAAAGGAAGCTGGACGTCGCGCCGACAAGTCCCGCCACGAATGCCGCGGTCAACCGGCCGATCAGGTTGCTGGCAACCACGCCGGTCACATAGGCCGCCAGCGCAGTCGCAGTGCGATGCTCGCAGCGCTCGGCGAGATGGGTGAGCGTCAGGGTAAAGGCCGCGGCCATGAAAAGGCCCTGGATTACCCGCAGCAACGAGAAAATCGTCAGGTTGGGCGCATAGGCAAGGGCGGCCGTCGGAATTGCCAGTAGCAGCAGGCTGACCAGGATTGCCCGCTTCCGTTCGACATTAGCGCTGAATGCGCCGACCAGCAGGCCGGCTACCGCCATTCCAAGCGTCGTCGAATTGGCGGCCACCCCTATTTCCGAAGGTGTCACGCCATATTCTGCGGCCAGGCTGGGCAGAATGGCTTGGGTCGCGAACAAGTCGACCAGTGTCAGGAAGCCAATAACAGCGATCAGCAACGACCGGCCAGGCGTAAGAGCCGGAAGCGGCGATGCGATGACTTGGGCGGCTTGGTTCATGGTTGGCCTAGCGAGCGGTTGGCGTCCCGCCGGGGCACGACGGGACGCCGGGTTTTGCCGGCCTCAAGGGCATTTGGGGGCAGCCGGCAACTGGGGAGCTGGTTACATGCCGTTGAACACGTCCGACGACAGCAGGACCGCCGGCACATCGCCGTGATTGATCCAGTAGTGAGAGATCCCGCCGGCCTCGCGGCTGATGTCGCCAGCATTGTGCACAACTGGGTTGGAGCAATCCGACCTATGCTCGGTGATCGAGCCGCTGACCGTGACGATCAGCGCCGGGCGATCCTTGTGGTTATGGATCGGAACGATGCCGCCCGGCTGAACGACCAGGCGACGGGTGCGCAGCTGGCGCCCTTCGACATTGATTTCCGAGCCCAGGTCAACCGAGCCGATGACCGTGTCAGTCACGTCCTTGGGCATGGTCGGGGCGTTCGCCAGCGGGTTGGCGCCTGCAGCGGAACACTGGCCGGCCATCGCCGGAGCTGCACCGCCAAGTGCGGCAATGGCAATGATGCCGGCCGCGACACTCGTCTTGGTAAGATTGAACATTGCCGTCTCCTTGAATCGAGAAATGGTCGTCACGGGTCCGGTCCCTCGGATGAGCGGGATTTCAATGTCGTTCCCGGCTGCCATCGGTCTGGGTCGGGACCCGCGACGTCCAACAAAAATGCGGGAAGTGGCGCCGCGCGTGAAATGGCTAGGCGGCATGGAGTCGATGCATTCTGTGAATTTTCGCCTTGGCCCAGGCAACGGCATCCTAGAGGCAATTCAAAGGAGGCCCCATGCATCAGACGAAGACAATTGAACGCGCTGACCTGGCACGCCCGCTCGCCGGCAAGGTCGCGATCGTCACTGGATCGACCAGCGGCATCGGCCTTGGCGTCGCCCGAGCCTTTGCACAGGCGGGCGCAGACGTGGTCATCAACGGCCTCGGCGAACAGAAGGAAATCGAGTTCGTTTGCGAGGAGCTCGAAAATGGCTGCCCCTTCAGCCGGGTGACATACAATGGCGCCAACCTGATGGATGGCGCCGAAGCGACCAAGCTGGTCGAAGAATCAATCGCCCAATTCGGCAAGGTCGATATCCTCGTCAACAATGCCGGCATTCAGCACGTCAGCCCCATCGAGAGCTTCCCACCGGAAAAATATGAAGCGATCATCGCGCTTAACCTGTCGTCAGCCTGGTACACGACGAGGGCTGCGTTTGCTGGAATGAAGGAGCGTGGATTCGGCAGGATCATCAATGTCGCATCGGCGCATGGCCTCGTCGCCTCACCATTCAAAAGCGCCTATGTCGCGGCCAAGCACGGCGTCGTCGGCCTGACGAAGACGATTGCGCTAGAGGGAGCGGAGCATGGCATCACCTGCAACGCCATCTGTCCCGGCTATGTCTGGACCCCGCTGGTCGAAAACCAGATCGACGACACCGCCAAGGCGCGCGGGATCAGCCGCGACGAGGTGATCCGCGACGTGCTGCTGGCTGCACAGCCGAACAAGCGCTTCGCCACCGTCGAGGAAATCGGCGCACTCGCAGTCTTCCTGAGCAGCCCGGCGGGACAATCGATCACCGGTACGGCGCTTCCGGTCGACGGGGGCTGGACGGCGCACTGAGATGAGCACTGCAGTGCCCAGGGTTGTCATCGTCGGTGCCGGCTTCGGCGGGCTGGCTGCTGCCAAGCGGCTGGCTGGAAAGCCGGTGGACGTCACGCTGGTTGACCGGCGCAATCATCATCTGTTCCAGCCCCTCTTGTATCAGGTGGCGACAGCGGCCCTTTCTCCGGCCGATATCGCGGCGCCGATTCGCTCCATTTTCGCGCGTGCGCCGAACGTTCGGGTGCTGCTTGACGAGGTCGTTGGAATCGAAGCGGACTGCCGACGAGTGGAGTTGGGCCGAAGCGGCCGGCTTGATTATGATTGGCTGATACTCGCGACCGGTGCGCGTCACAGCTACTTCGGGCGCGACGGGTGGGCACGGCATGCGCCAGGTCTCAAGAGCATCGAAGACGCCATCGCCATCCGGCGACGCGTGCTGCTGGCGCTCGAGCTTGCGGAGACTGAAACGGAACCGCAGCGGCGGCAGGACCTGCTGACCTTCGTCGTCATTGGCGGCGGTCCGACCGGCGTCGAGATGGCCGGAGCAATTGCCGAGCTGGCCCGACGAACGGTTTCGCACGACTTTCGCAGCATTACCCCGCACTGCTCGCGCGTCTTGCTGGTCGAGGCCGGGCCTCGCATCCTGCCGTCCTTTCCGCCGCCACTATCCGCCAAGGCGGCAAATTCGTTGCGCGAGCTTGGCGTCGAGTTGCGAACTGGTGCAACGGTCAGCGAGATTTCGCACGACCTCGCAGTTGTCGGAGGCGAGCGTATTGCAGCGCACACGATCGTCTGGGCGGCGGGGGTCGAAGCCTCGCCCGCAGCCGAATGGCTTGGCGCCGAGCATGATCGTCAGGGAAGGGTCTTCGTGGAGCGGGATCTCCGGGTTCCGCATCACGATCGGGTCTTCGCAATCGGCGATACAGCCAATGTCCCGGGCATGGATGGCATGGCCCTGCCCGCCATTGCGCCCGTGGCAAAGCAACAGGGCCGATGCGTGGCCGACCAGATCCTCGGCCGCGCCTCGAGACCATTCATGTACAGAAGCTACGGCAATCTCGCGACGATCGGCCGCAAGCGCGCCGTGATCGATTGGGGCAGCCATCAGCAAAGCGGCTTCGTCGCCTGGCTCATTTGGTCCTTCGCCCACATCTGGTTCCTGATCGGTTTCCGCAGCCGGTTCGTCGTGGGCCTGAGTTGGCTGTGGAACTATTTGACCTACCAGCGAAGTGCGCGCCTGATCACGGGCGACCTGAACTGGCTCCCCTTACGAACCACCAGCCGCAAGGCGGCATGAAAGGCAGTGTCATGACGAAGTCGCTCGCAAAGGAAGTCTCCGAGCTCGGCCAGACCGTACTCGTCCTGCAGGGAGGCGGCGCACTCGGCGCCTATCAAGTCGGCGTCTACCAGGCGCTGGACGAAGCCGGTATCGCTCCCGACTGGGTCATCGGCACATCGATCGGGGCGATCAACGCCGCCCTGATCGCAGGCAGCAAACCCGCCGAGCGCATCGAGAAGATGTGCGATTTCTGGGCAAGGGTCGAAAACGACCATTTCGTGCCCGCCGGCCTCCCCAGCTGGATGGAAACGGCGACCCGCAACTGGATTTCGATCGCAAGCGGGGTGCCGAGCTTCTTCAGCCCCAACCCGCTGGCGTTCCTCAGCCCGCACCAGCCGCTCGGCGCCGATTCCGCCGGTTACTATACGGTCGATCCGTTGCGCCGGACGCTGCAGGAGCTGGTCGATCTCGATGAGCTCAACGGCGGCGCGACCCGCATTACCGTGGGGGCATCGAATGTCCGCACCGCGGAAATGCGCTACTTTGATTCCCGCGACATACCGCTCGGTCTCGACCATGTGCTGGCGTCCGGCGCACTTCCACCGGCTTTCCCGCCGGTGCGCATTGACGGTGAGCTTTATTGGGACGGCGGCATCCTGTCGAACACGCCGGTCGAGGTGGTGTTCGACGACAATCCGCGTCGCGACAGCCTGGTCTTTGCGGTCCATATCTGGAATCCGCACGGCCCCGCGCCGGAAACGATCTGGGAGGTGATGAACCGCCAGAAAGACGTCCAATATTCGAGCCGTGCCGTGTCGCACATCCAGCGCCAGCGGCAGATTCACCGGATGCGCCACATCATCGCGGAGCTGTCCAAAATGCTTCCCGAGGAAAAGCGCCGCAACAATGAGATCGCCGACATGGCCGCGTACGGCTGCCTGACCCGGATGCACGTTGTCCGGCTTCTCGCGCCCGCGCTTGATCATGAGGATCACAGCAAGGACATCGACTTCAGCGCATCGGGCATCCGCCGCCGCCGCGAGGCCGGCTATCGCGACACGATGCAAACACTGGAAAAGGCTCCCTGGCGCGGGCCGGTCGACGAGCTCGAAGGCTTTGTCCTGCACGAGGCCAGCGGCGGCGAGATGGTCGAAACGGCAGCAGCGCAGTAGCCTGGTCGACGCTTCGACTTCGTGTCCCAACCAAGCGGCATTTCGTTCGTCCTCTTCTTGGGGATCGGTCGTTTGGCCTTCGATGCACGGCGCGCATGCCGCCAGCGCATGGAACTGATGAGCAATCGCAATTTTTCACCGGCCCTTGGAAACGCGACAATCGGGCGTCTTCCAAGGAGAGTGAGATGAAGCGCAAGATGAAGTTTCCGCTAGTGTTCGCGGTGCTGGCTACCGGCCCGCTCACCGGCTTCGCACCGATCGCGGCGCCACTTTATGCGGCTTCGACCGCAACCGCTCCCGCCGAAGGGGTGATCAGGCAGCGCAGCGATTATGCGTTCGATGATACCGTAGCCCGCCTGAAGGCCGACATTGCCGGCAAGGGCATTCGCTTCTTCGATGAGATCGACCATGCCAAGCTCGGCGCTGGTGCCGATCTGCCGATCCGCCGGTCGACCCTGCTGCTGTTCGGCAACCCTCCCCTGGGTGTGCAGTTCCTCCAATCCAACCCGCTTGCCGGTCTCGACTGGCCGGTACGGATGCTGGTGACGGAGGACGAGGACGGCACGGTCTGGATCAGCTGGACCGACTTCCGCTTCGTCGCCTCGCGCTACCAACTCAAGGATCGCGACGCCCAGATCGCCATGGCCGGCGAGGTCGCCGCCTCGATCGCTTCAGCCGCGAGGAAACAACCATGATCAGTGTCTCCATCCCTATTGGCGTAAAGCCCCTTCTGCCGCGCCGCGACCTCATGGCCATCCTGCCTTATCTCAACCGCAAGGAGTTCGACTCCAGGCCGGCCTGGGAACAGGCAAGACAGGTCGAAAGCGCCCTGCAACGGCTGGCCGCCGCGTCCCGCATGCAATGAATCCCCCAGTGCCGGTTCAGCTCCCAGCCGGTACGCCTGGCCTCCCGCCCCTGGGCGGGAGGCTTTTCGTCGCGTATCGCTTGACCTGGTGGCTGCTGGCCGTGGCTGCCTGTGTCGCCATCGCCTTTTCCGGGCTGGATCAGGCGACTTCGACCGGAATTCTCGCGCTCCGCCTGACCAAGTCCGCCGTGTTGTTGGCGGTCGCGGGAATCCTGTTCCGGCGAAGAAGCCGAGATCCGGTCGCGGCCATGCTTGGACCGGCATTGCTGCTGTGGATCATCAGCAGCAGCATCGATTTCGCGGAGGCCGCCAGCTGGCTGGCGCTGATCGACCGCTTCCGCTTCCTGCTGTTCGCCCTGGCGCTGCTGCTATTTCCGGACGGAGAATGGCGTCCGAGATGGACCCGACATGTCGCCATTGCGATCGTCGCGACCTTCGCGCTGGGCATCGTCGAGGCATTGGGCGTTATCCAATCGCAACTATACCTGCCAGTGGCCATTGCCTGTGTGCTCAGCGCACTGGCGGCGCTCATGTCCCGCTACCGCTCGCTCGAGCCGGGCGTCCAGAAGCAGCAGCTGAAGTGGGTTACGCTGGGACTGTTCGCCGGCATCGCGCTGATACTCGCGGCTCGCGCTGCCGCCGCTTTGACCAGCGCAATGGCCATGCCGGCGATCGGCTCGGTGCTGATCGAAGGACTTTTCCAGTTCGGCATCATCATCCTGGCGCTTGGTTTTCTCACGTCTCTCCTGCGTTACCGGCTTTATGACGCGGAAGCGGCGATCAGCCGATCGGCGGCATACGCCACGCTGACACTTGCATTGGTGGCGACGTTCGCGGGCGTTGAATCCATTATCGAGTTAGTCAGCCAAAACTATCTGGGCGGTAGCATCGGCAATGTTTCCGGTGCGGTAGCTGCAGCTGTGGCTGCCGTTCTGCTGACGCCGCTTCACGGAAAGATCAGCAATTGGGCCGAAGAGAGATTCCAGCGCGACCTGGTCATCCTGAAGCGACAACTGCCAGATCTGCTCACCGCCCTCTCTGGTGGCCATTCCGTGAAGCAACTTGCTGCGACCGTCCTGCCGCACATTGAGCAGGCAGTGCATTCGACGCGGATCGCACTGATTGTCGACGGCAATCTCACTGCGACGCACGGCATCGCGATTGCTTCGGCGCGCCGCCTGCTGCGGGATTGGAGGCCTCCCGCGGCGACCGGGCTGCTGAGCCGGGATGACGAGGCCTCTTTCCCTCTAATGCTGGCGCTTCGCTGCCCACTGGGTAGCCTGCGCGGCTGGCTGCTCCTCGGGCCGCGGCCAGACGGCAGCTACTTCGGCAAGGACGACGTCGAAGCATTGACCGAAATCACACCCGCCCTGCAACGCACCCTGTTCCTGGTCGCCGAACGCGAGCGCGACAATGAACGTCAGCGCCACGAGGCAAGTGAATTGGGGGCTTCGCTTGCTGCCCTCATGCAGCGGGTTGCGAATCTCGAAGCAAGCCGGCCGGCCAGACCAGCTGGTAACTGATCCTGAGATTGCCTGACGTGCGGTTAGTTGACCGCCTCGGGAACCTTCTCGACCCATTCGGGGTAGAATTGAGGGGCCTGGATCGACCAGCCGGTGGCGACAACCTCCTGGACCGGGATCGATTGCAGCAATTGCTTGCGCAGCTGGGGATGGACGCCCGGCAACGAAGCGGCGGCGCAAAAGGCGCTTACCAGCCAAGGTCGGACTTCCGGCCCAATCAGCCTTTCGTACAGGAATCGATAGGCCTCAAAACTCGCAAGCTTGCCGTCGCGCAGGTCGCCGGCGGACAAGGTGATCAGCGGCGCCATGAAGGGCTCGAAATCCTCCGGCTCAATGTCGTCAGGGACACAGGCGCGAAGCAGGTCGAGAATGCGGTAGCGGCGAATCTGCGCTTCGATTTCGGCAGATTCCGCCGAGTTGCGTGCCCAGCATTCCTTGGCGTCGCTTCGGTTGAGTCCAACGTCGAGCGACCGGCGAATGAACCGCTGCTCGGCAGCTGCAAATCCCGCGAACTCCATCAGCTCGCCGATCAGTTTCGTGGATTGCTTCTGGGACATTGCGATCTCTTCCTGGGAAAAATTCGACAATGGATTTGTCCCACAAGTGACTGGCCCGATTCCAATACCGGTCCTGCATCAACGCCATGAACATTTGTCTACCGCGAAGCCGACCAAGGTCGCGGCTTGGTGCGAATTACAGCCTGATCTCGCGCCGAAAACTCGGGCCATCGCCGATGGGCTCGCCCAGCTCCCGTGCATAGCGATGACCGGCATAGACCGCATGGACGATCGCGCCAGGAGCATCGGCGTCGCCGATGCATTTTACAGAGCGGATCCCCGCGACGTCCCATTCCTCTTCGCGGGCCAGCAAATCCTGGTAGGCGTCGTCGTTCGGCAGGCGAGACGTGATGCTCAGGAAAGACGCGCACGCAATCCTTCGCGTGATGCCCGACCAGACATCGCAGATCGTCGCCCCAGCGCCGTCAAAGGACTGAATATTGTGGGCGGTGACCAACCCGACCTCCAGTTCACGTAACCGCTTCTGAATGTGCGGCAGTTCCAGCGTATTGGCGGTCCAGGCTGCGGGGGTGTCGGCTGGAGTAACGAAAATCACCTCTTGACCAGCAGCGCGCAGCGCCTCGGCCATCACGCTGCCGTAATAGAAGCCGTCATCGTCAAACAGCAGCACCGGCCCGGGCGGGATATCGCCGTCCATGACGTCGTCCGGGGTGAAGATGCGGTGTTGGTCGAACCCGTCGATCTCGACACTGCTGCGCCCGAAGCCGTCGCGCCGCCAGCGGCATCCCGTGGCGAAGACCACATGGTCGGCCCCGAATTCCAGCATATCCTCGACTGCCAGCATGCTCTCGCGATAAACGGTGACGTTGGGCATGCGCTCGATCTGCCCGACCCGCCAGTCGCGCACGCGGATCCATTCGCCTAGCCCGGGCAGCCTGGCTTCGCGGCTGACCCGTCCACCCAGCTCGCGGGTCGCTTCGGCAAGATGAACATCATAGCCTCGCTGACCGAGCGCCCGAGCTGCCTCCAGCCCGGCTGGACCCGCCCCGACAACCAGCACGCGTTCGTTAGCGTGCCTCGCCTTGATGTGTTCGGGGTGCCAGCCCTTCCGCCACTCCTCCCCCATCGTCGGATTCTGGGTGCAGCGGATGGGCGTATGGGTCAGGTCGCCGCTGACGCAGATGTTGCAGCCGATGCACTCGCGGATATCGTCGATGCGCCCTTCCTCGATCTTGCGCGGCAGGAAGGGGTCGGCGATCGACGGGCGCGCGGCGCCGATCATGTCGAGCACGCCCCTCCGGAGTTGATCGGCCATCGTGTCGGGCGAGGTAAAGCGACCGACGCCGACCACCGGCCTCGTCGTAACCTTCTTCACCCACCCGATAAATGGTTCCTGGGCGCCTTCCGTCGCGAACCGCGACGGGGCGGAATCATGATGCCAGGCCGATACATTGACGTCCCACAGGTCGGGAAGGTCGGCCAGCATTTCGACCACCTCCCGCGCCTCGCCGTCGGACTGCATGCCTCCGGGCCCCAGAAACTCTTCGGTGGCAAAGCGGACTGCGACGGCGCACCGATCGCCAACCGCTTCCTTTGTGTCCTCGATCAATTCGCGCAGAAGGCGCGCCCGGTTCTCAAGGCTGCCGCCATATTCATCGGTCCGCTGGTTCCGCCGCCGCTGGAGGAAATGCATCGGCAACGACAGGTCATGAGCGGCATAGACATAGACGATATCGAACCCGGCCTCCCGGGCCCGCAGTGCGGCGGCGCGGTGCCACCGGCGATAGTCCGCAATGTCGCGCCTGCTCATCATTCGGGCCTGGTGCGGATGGCCGGCAGCCTGTGGCTGGTGCGACGGCGCCAGCCCGACGTCGCGCGAGTAGAGGTTCGAGGCAGTCGGGCCATTATGCGCAAGCTCGATCGCCGCCAGCGATCCGTGCGCGTGCACCCTCTCGCACATCAGCGCCAGGGCCGGAATGTCGGCCTCGTCCCAGATCCGAGCCTCGACATAGGGGGAGACGTCGCCGGTCGGGTGGATCTCGCACTCCTCGGTGCTGACCACCGCCCAGCCGCCTTCGGCTTTCGCCTCGCGCATCGCTGCGTGAGCTTCGGGCATGGCGTAACCCATGCCGT
>DASTOV010000157.1:0-13217 GCA_035720125.1 Sphingomicrobium sp.
GCTGGTCACGGCTCCCCTGCTGTCGATGGGCCTCGCGCTGCACTGGTTTCGCGATGGCGAACAGCTGCCGCAGCCAACGACCCGCCTCGCGGTTGTCGGACGCTGGCGCAATGTCGCTGCCGAAGAGGCGCGCCGTCACCCGCTCTACGGCAGCAGCGGGATCATGGTTTCGCTGCTGGTCGGCATGCTCTTGAACGTGCCCGTGCGTGGCCTCGAATATCTGGCGGCGATGCCCGCCCTTTCCGGCCGGGTGCCCGAATGGCTGTCGACGCTGCATGTGATGATGACCCTGGATGTCGTCCTGCTTTCCTGCCTCTATACGGTGGCCTTCGTCGCCGCCTTGAGGCGGGTACCTTTGTTCCCGCGCCTGCTGGTCGCCATCTGGGCGATCGACATCACGATGCAGCTCGGCATTGCCAGCGCGGTTGCCAGCACGGAAGGACTGCCCTCTACTGTCGCCGAGGCGCTGCACACGCTGCTCGATGGCAACGTCAAGAAGGTGCTGATCAGCGTCTGCCTCTGGCTTCCTTACTTACTGATGTCGAAGCGGGTGAACGTCACCTACCGCCACCGCGTCGAGGCGTAGGACTCAATAGTTTCACACAAAGGCGCAAAGGCGCGAAGAAGGCCGCAACCTAGATTGTCATTCCCGCGAGAGCGGGAACCTAGTGCCATCTGATTTGCTGGGTCCCTTGACGAAGAACCAGGACCATGTGGGGCATGGTCCGTTTTCGTCATTTCGCGGGGATGACGGGAATTAGTTTCGCGCCTTTGCGCCTTTGCGTGAAACCAATTCCTTGCCCAAGCTGCGACTCGGGTGCGACTCGCGCTTATCCACAGCCCGCCATTGGCGCATCCCGCCCCTTAACTTTCGATAATTGCTGCGTTTCGGTCTCAGCGACTGTCCATAATTGGTACGGCCATCGCCAAGCCATTGGTCGGTCCAGTCAATACCGCTTGGCTTGAAAATGGCGGATTTCCGATATTTTTATGCAACGTCGAGTAGCAAATTCAATTAACGCAAATTAAATACCAATGCTTGACAAAAAGTTAAGCCAAGCAGAGCCTCTCCCTTGTCGAGCGGCCGGGGGGCCGCGGAAACCAGTTGCGGGGGCAATCGCTTGGGCGTTGGCTTCCGGTGTAGAGTTTTGAGGCTTCCGCTTCCCCTTCCGTCGCAAGACGTCCCGGTCACGCCAAAGCAGGGCTGGGGGCAAAAGTAGTAGGGGACGGACAATGATTAAATTCATCAACATGCTCCGCGACGATCGCGGCGCCTCGGCAGCCGAATATGCGCTGATCCTCGCCATTATCGGCGCGGTCATCGCCATTGCGTCGATTACGCTCGCCGGTTCGATCGGCAACGCGATGAATGACACGGCGTCATGCATCGAGACCTCGGCAGACTGCTGAGGTCACTGGGTGGCCGTGCTTCGGCGCGGCCGCCCGCTTTCCTTGCCCGATGCACCGGGCATGTTTTCGTGTTAATGTGTGCGTAGCCTTTGACCGCGGGGGACCAGGCCGATGAGAAGGCAGACATTGATTGCGCTGGGCGTGGCCGTCATTCTCGGTCTGATCGCCGTATTCTTAGCCAATACCTATCTGACGGGCCGCGAACGCCAATTGGCATCATCGCCGGAAGGCATGGTGCGGGTCGCCGTGGCCTCGATGCCGCTCAACTATGGCGACGATGTCAGCCCCGACAAGGTGAAGTTCGTTGCCTATCCGCAGGCCAGCTTGCCGCCCGGTGCGTTCCGGACCATGGCCGAGCTGCTGCCGGAGGGTAAGCGCCGCGTCGCGCTGCGACCGATCCTGGTCAACCAGCCGCTGCTGGCCGCCGATCTTTCGGGCGAGGGGCAGAATGCCTCGATCGCCGCGCTGCTGCCCGACGGCATGCGCGCGGCCACCGTCCGCATCAACGATGTTTCCGGCGTTGCCGGCTTCATCAAGCCCAACGACACGGTCGACGTGCTGATCACCCGCCAGGCGATCGGCCCCGATGGGGTCGAACGCAACGAGCAGGTCACCGACGTGCTGCTGCAGAACATCCGCGTCATCGCCATGGGCCAGGATGCGTCCGGTGCCCAGAACAAGCCAAGCTCGACCCGTTCGTCGACCCTGGAAGTTACCCCGGTGGACGCCCAGAAATTGGCGCTCGGCCAGCAGCTGGGCTCGCTCAGCCTGGTGCTGAGAAAGCCGGGCGAGGAGCAGAATATTCCCCGCGTCGAAACGGTCAGCCTCGATGACCTTCGCTACAGCTATTACGGGTCGCTGCCTCCAGGCGCTGCCAATACGCCGCCGCCGGCCGCTCAGCAGGCGCGGATTGCCAGGCTGAGCCAGCCACGGCGCGCTGCGCCCGTTCGGCGGGCGGTCGCGCCGGCGCCACCGGCGACCAAGACCATTAGCGTCACCAGGGGTGTGGAAACCAAGGACTATGAGGTGGGGGGCTATGCTCAATAGGGGCTTCAGGGGGGCAGCGCTCGGCGCCGCCATTGCTATCGCGGTAGCCGCGTTCGGCGCTGTCGTGCCGGCCAACGCGCAGGTCACGGTCAGCGAGGCCGACGAGATTCGGGCCGGCGAGCTGGCCGTGCCGATGAACAAGAGCCAGGTGCTGCGGACCGACCGGCCGTTCGCCAAGGCGCTGATCGGCAACCCGGAGATCGCCGACGTCCTGCCATTGAGCGACCGCTCGCTCTATGTCCTGGGCAAGAAGATGGGGACGACCAGCCTCACACTCTACGACCGCAGCAACATGCTGATCGCGGTCGTCGACGTTGCGGTCGGGCCCGACGTCATCGGCCTGAAGCGCCAATTGTCGGAACTGATGCCGGGCGACCGTGTCGGCGCCCGCATCTCCAATGAATCGGTCGTCCTGGAAGGCATGGTCAGCTCGGCACCCGCCGCGGACCGGGCCATGCAGCTGGCGGAAGCCTATGCGCCCGGCAAGGTGATCAACCTCTTGTCGATCGGTTCATCTCAGCAGGTCATGCTGGAAGTCCGCTTTTCCGAGATCAAGCGCGGCGCGCTCAAGGATCTGGGCTTCTCCATGTTCGTCCAGGGGGGCGGCAGCCACGGCTTCGCCGGCGCGATCGGCAGCGGCGCGACCTTGAGTTCGCCCGGCGGCACGACAACCACGACCACCACCAATCCCGATGGAAGCACCACCGTCACCGAGGTGCCGAATGAGCCGATCCTCGGGCTCGGCGCGATCACCAGCGCGTTTGGCATCTTGACCCGCAACTTCAACATCTTCGGGCTGGACATCAACGCGGCGATGAACGCGCTGGAGACCAAGGGGGCCATCACCACGCTGGCCGAGCCGACGCTGGTCGCCCTGTCGGGCGAGACCGCCAGCTTCCTGGCCGGCGGCGAGTTCCCGGTACCGGTCGCGCAGAGCGGCGGCTCCTCGACGGGCGTATCGTCCAGCACCGCGATCACGGTCGAATTCAAGCCGTTCGGCGTCAGCCTGGCCTTCACGCCGACCGTGCTTGCCGACGGGGTCATCAACCTGGAAGTGGCGCCCGAGGTCAGCTCGATCGACCGCGCAAACTCGATTGTCGTCGGCGGCCTGGTCATTCCGGGTCTCCAGACTCGCCGGGCGCGAACCACCGTCGAGCTTCGTGACGGTGAGACCTTCGCCATGGCCGGCCTTATCCGCCGCGACTTCAGGGATACGGTTTCGCAATTCCCGATCCTGGGATCGATCCCGATCATTGGCAGCCTGTTCCGCTCGACCAATTTCCAGAACGAGGATACGGAGCTGGTGATCCTCGTCACGCCGCGGCTGGTGAAGCCGGTGCGGGCGGCGGCGATGAAGGTGCCGACCGACCGTGCGACACCGCCGGACGAAGTCGACCTGTTCCTTCTCGGACGGACCGACGGCGGAGTTGGTGTCAACCCGGTCGCACCGACCCAGCCATCGCCGGTCGGCCGGCCAATCGGCGCGCCGGCTCCGGTGGATGCACCACCGGGCGGAATGGCGACCCTCGACCCCAGCCGCCTGGAAAAGGACTATGGCCATGCGCTTTAACGCCAAGCTGATCGTTCCCGCATTGCTTGTTGCCGGGCTTGCCGCATGCGCGCCGGTCGACGTCGGCTTCGGCGAGGCACAGCGCTACAACATGGCGATCCAGACCGTGAACCCGGATCCCGTCTATCCGGAAGGTGGGGCTCAGCCAGGCGACAGTGGCGTCAAGGGTGCGGAGGCCGTCAAGGCCTATCGCACAGGCGAGACCAAGGAGCTCAAGATCGAGACCACGTCCAGTGTGGGCGGCGGCGGTGGGCCTCAATAAGGATGGAGGGACATGAGCCGGCATCTTTTTGGGCGTGGGGGCGATAAGAGCGCAGCGGTCGCGCCGACGGTTGCGCTGTCGCTGTTCGCGCTGATCGGCGCCGGCGGGATCGCGTTCGACTATGCGCGGATGGCCAGTCTCGACACCGAGTTGCAGAATGCCGCGGACCAGTCCGCGCTGGCCGGGGCCACCCAGCTGGATCAGGAACTCGGCGCCATCGAGCGGGCGACCGCCGCCGCCCAGGGACTTCTCGTCAACGAAACGCGCATGGCGAATGACGGCGCGGGCGCGGCGATCGCCGTACCGACGCTCTTCTTCTACGAAACCAAGGATGACGCCGAAAACAACACCAACGCCATCGATACGAGCGACGCGAACGCCTATCAGCTTGCCCGCTTCGTTCGGGTGCGGGTCGCGGCCCGGCGCGTGGATTTTGCGCTGACCCCGGTGGTCGGCGCCTTCACTTCAGGCAATCTGGCGGCCGAGGCGGTGGCGGGGCTTGGCTCGGCCATCTGCAAGACCCCGCCGGTGATGATCTGCAATCCCAATGAGCTGACGAGCGGCGACTTCGATCCGGACGATTATGCCGGGGTCGGGATCAAGCTGGTCTCGGTCGGCGGCAGCGGCGGCTCCTGGGCGCCGGGCAATTTCGGCTATCTGGATTCGGCCGGCGGATCGAACGGCGCGACCGGTCTTCGCGAGGACCTGGGCTGGGTCAATCCGCCGGGCGAATGCCAGCCTACCTCGGGTGTCGATACCAAGCCGGGGGCGTCGGTTTCCGTGACCGGCTCCCTGAACACGCGGTTCGATATCTATGACGGCAATGTGGACTGCCAATCGGGCGGGGAATGCCCGGCGTCGATCAACAGCCTGAAGGATGTCAAGCGGCCGGCCAACGCCAGTGGTGGTAATGCTTGCCGGCTGCACAATAACGGCTGGCAGTTGGATACATCCGGCAACGGCTACTACGGGCAAACGCTGCCAAATTCGAACGCACCTCTGCCGGCGACGACAACGCCGTCCGCGATGGGCCATCCGCGCGACATCTGCCATGCTGTCAGTACCTCAGGAGTTTGCGCCGCTGGCGAGCATGTCGGCGACGGGGTCTGGGACCGCGATGCCTATTTCCGGACCAACTATGTCCGCGCCGATGGCACGGCCTGGACTTCGGCCGAATGGCAGACAAATACTGGACTGTCGCCATCAGTGGCGGCGACGGCGCCCAATTACGCAAGTCGCTACAATGTGTACGTCTGGGAAATCGCCAACGAGGGCGATGTCGTCGACGGCGTAACCGTGCTCGGTCAATTCGATCCGGCGGCTAGTGGCAATACGCTGAAGCGTTACGGCACGCCCGTGTGCAGCCCAGACGAGGGCTATGGCACGGGCCAAGTGCCCGGCGATGACACGCCGGACCGGCGCCGCATCTCGGTCGCGGTCATCAATTGCATCGCCCATGGCGTGGCGGGCAATTCCGTCGGAGTTCCCGTCGCCCATTGGATGGAAGCCTTCCTGGTCGAGCCGTCGTTGAACCGGGCCCGCACGGGCCAGGGAGACGTCTACATCGAGGTCATCCAGGAAACCGATGTCGGCGCGGGCGCGACGGCCGGGCAGGTGATACGGCGCGACGTGCCGTACCTGGTGAAATGATGGGCAGGCAGACCCCTTTTTCGGACGGAAGCGGCGCGGCGGCGGCGGAAATGGCGCTCGTCCTGCCCCTGCTCTTGACCTTGATGATGGGATCGGTCGAGCTCGGCAGCTACATCTACAATGAACATATATTGGTGAAGGCGGTGCGCGATGGCGCCCGCTATGCCGCCCGGCAGAATTTCGCCAATTACAGCGCATGCTCCGGTGAACCGGGCGGAACCGTCCCGGCCGAGACCAGGGCGCTTGTACGCACCAGCCTGCTGGCCGGCGGATCGGATCGGTTCGCCGATATCGAAGATGTCGACATCACGCTTGCCGTCAGCTGCACGACCACCGCGGCTCCCATCACGGGCCCGACCGAAACAATGGAGGGCATCTACCGCGGTGCGGCGAACGGTGCCCCGATCATCCTGGTTTCGGCATCGGTCTCCTATACCCCGGTGATCGGAACCGCGTTCGGTTTCTCGGGCGTAGGTTTCAATATCGTGGCCACGGAAGAGGCGGCGGTGATGGGCCTATGATGCGCCGGCTCCGCCTTGACCGTTCCGGCGCCAGCGCGGCCGAATTCGCGATGGTCCTGCCGCTGCTCGTCCTGACCCTGTTCGGGGTGATCGACGGCGGCCGCTTCCTGTGGGAAGTGAACAAGGCGGAAAAGGCCACCCAGGTCGGCGCGCGCGTTGCAGTCGTGACCGATGTCCTCGACGATGGCCTGTTCAACGAAAGCTATCTGGGCGTCGGCGGACTGACCCAGGGCGATCTTATTCCGGCGAGCGCGCTCGGCGAACTGGAATGTACCGATGCGGGGTGCAGCTGCGCATCCGGCACCTGCCCGACCGTCGGAACATTCGACACCGCGGCGTTCAACCTGATTGTCCAGCGCATGCAATTCATGAAGCCCGACATCGATCCCGACAATGTGACCGTCAGCTATCGTGGATCGGGCCTCGGCTATGCTGGCGATCCGAACGGCATGGACATCTCTCCGCTGGTCACGGTCGAGTTGAACGGCGTCCAGTTCCGGCCGCTTGTGCTGCTCGGCGCCGTCCCATTCACCCTTCCCGCTTTCCGCACCACCCTCACCGCCGAGGATGGTGAAGGAAGCCAGTCAAACTGAGGATATTATGAGCGTGCACTCCCCTGATCGTACCAGTTCCCAATGGATGCCCGAAACCGGCCCGGCGCCGGTTCGGTTGTTGCTTGCCGGGGTTGAGGGCGAAGCAAGTGCGCTGGTCGGCGCGCATGCGGCGGGCTTTCCGCTTGAGCTTGTCGTGTCTGATCCGGCGGAAATGGTCGATCCGGCCGTCCTGACCGGTGCCGCCGCGGCCGTGGTGCAGGTGACCGAGAGTGACGCGCAATCTGCAGCGCGGTTCAAGAAGCTGGCGGAAGGACCGGTACCGCTGATTGCGGCGGCCTTTGAACCGTCGCTTGCCTTCGTGCGCTCGCTGGTCAGGGCCGGTGCCCACGACGTGGTGCCGCTGCCACTCGACATAGAGGAACTGGAAACGGCGCTCGACCCGATCCGCCGGATGGTCGCGAGCCAAGGTCCAAGGCCGCGTGCCGGCCACCAGAAGGTCGTCACGATTATCAAGAGCGAGGGCGGCGTCGGCGCGACAGCCCTGCTTACGCAGATGGCGACCCGCTTTGCTGCCGCGGAACGGGCGGCGGGGCGCGAATGCTGCCTGATCGACCTGGATATCCAGTTCGGCGACGCCGCGCTGCAGCTCGGCCTGCAGCCCGCACTCAATTTCGGCGATCTGCTGAAGGCCGGGAAACGACTGGACGGCGACATGCTCCGCTCGGTCGCAGCGCAACACGGCAGCGGGTTGCGCATCATTTCCGCGCCGAAGGAAATCATGCCGCTGGAGGCGATCACGAGCGAACAGCTATTGTCGATTGTCGACTTGATGACGGCCGAATTCGGAACGGTTTTCGTCGATCTGCCGGCCAACTGGACCAACTGGTCATTGTCACTCCTGGCGCGATCGGACCTGGTCCTGATGGTGACCGAGCTGAGGGTGCCCAGCCTGCATCGTGCGCGGCGCCAGCTCGACTTGCTGGCCAGCCAGGATATGAACAGCCTGGACGTCCGCATCGTCATCAACCGGACCGAGAAGGGTTTCTTCAGGAACGTCGGCCCGGCTGACGCCGAGCGCGTGCTGAATCGGCCGATATCGTTCAGCGTCGCAAATGATCATGTGACAATGACGCAGGCAATCGACCGCGGCGTACCGCTCGGAGAGGTCAAGCGGAAATGCCCCCTGGTCAAGGATATTGAAGCAATGGATCGCGGCGTGGCCGCTGCGATCGGCCTGGAGCATTAGTCATGTGGCAAATCCGCAAGCCCAAGGACCAAATCACCCCCGAAGAGGTGGCGGAGCGGACCGAGCAGGACCGCCGGCTGGTGACGACCGGCGATGCCGGGGCCTTCGCCCATGATGAACTTCATACCGACCTCAAGGTTGAACTGCACCAGCGCCTGCTGGGGATCATCAACCTGTCGGCGCTCGACAATATGTCGCGGGAGCAGATCGAGGAGGAAGTCGGCGACATCGTCCTCGAAGAGCTGGACAAGCAGCGCCACGCCCTCAACCATGCCGAACGGCGCAAACTGGTCGACGACGTGCTCGACGAACTGTTGGGGCTGGGGCCGCTGGAGCCGCTGCTCAAGGACGGGACCATCACCGACGTGTTGGTGAACGGGCATGATAGCGTGTTCGTCGAGCGTTACGGTGTGCTCGAGCCTTCGCCGGTGCGGTTCAAGGACGAAAAGCACCTCATCCGCATCATCCAGAAGATCGTGTCCGCGGTAGGCCGTCGGGTCGACGAATCCGCGCCGATGGTCGACGCGCGCCTTGCCGACGGCAGCCGCGTCAACGCGGTCGTCCCGCCGCTGGCGCTGGATGGCGCGCTGCTGTCCATCCGCAAGTTCGCCAAGGTGCCGATCAGCCTGTCGCGACTGATCGAAATCGGCTCCCTTCCCGAACAGGTCGCCGAAGTGCTGAAGGCGGTGGTCTCGGCGCGGCTCAACGTGCTGATTTCCGGCGGCACCGGCTCGGGCAAGACCACCATGCTCAACGCCATGTCCGCCTTCATCGATAATCGCGAGCGGATCGTGACGATCGAGGATTCGGCCGAACTTCAGCTCCAGCAGAGCCATGTCGCCCGGTTGGAGACGCGCCCTGCCAATATCGAGGGGAAAGGCGAGATCGTGCAGCGCGACCTGGTCAAGAACAGCCTGCGCATGCGGCCCGACCGGATTATCGTGGGCGAGGTTCGCGCCGGCGAGGCGTTCGACATGCTGCAGGCGATGAATACCGGTCACGACGGGTCGATGACGACGGTCCACGCCAACAGCCCGCGCGACGCGCTTTCGCGCGTTGAGCAAATGATCGGCATGAGCGGCATTGACATTCCGGCGCGCTCGGCGCGGGCACAGATCGCCTCGGCGATCCATGTCGTGGTCCAGCTCTCACGCCTCAGCGACGGCCGGCGCAAGCTGATCAGCCTGTCCGAACTTTCGGGCATGGAGGGCGATGTCATCACCATGCAGGAAATCTTCCGGTTCAGGCAAACCGGCGTGGCGACGGACGGCGCAGTCCAGGGCCGTTTCGAAGCGACCGGCATCCGGCCGCGCTTCCTCGAACAGGTCATGGCGCATGGTGTTACCCTTTCGCCGGACCTGTTCCGGCCAGACAGGAATTTTGAGTCATGAACGAGGCCTGGTTAAAAGCGGTTGCCCTGGTCCTGATTTTCGCTGCGGTGGCGTTCGCGGTCGAACGGATTGTGTCGGTGATCGTGGGCAGGCGCATGGAAAGCCAGGCGATCAACCAACGGCTGGACCTGATCAGTCGCGGGGTCTCGCGTGCCCAGGCGATGCAATTGCTCCGCCGCCGGGCAACGGTCCTGCCCGAAGGGCTTCCCGAGTATCTGGTGGGACCGGCGATACGGTTTGAAAAAATGCTGATGGCCTCCGGCGTGGCGATTTCGACCGGCCGACTGATGCTCATCCTGCTGGTGACGCCGGCGATCATCTTCCTGGCGATCGTGCTGGCCATGCTGGCATCCGGGTCGGCGCTGGGGGCGGGCCGGATTGTCCTGCTGGCCACCTTTTCGGTATTGCTCGGCGCCGGCATCCCCATACTGGTGTTCCAGATACGCGCGACGCGGATGCGCAAGAAGATCGAGGATCAATTCCCGGTCGCCCTGGACGTGTTCGTGCGCGGCCTTCGCGCCGGCCATCCGATCGCTGCGGCACTCGACTTGCTGACCGTCGAAATGCCGGATCCGATCGGCAGCCAGTTCGGCATCGTCGTCGATGAAGTCACCTACGGCGCGGACCTTCGTGACGCCCTGTCGGCGATGGCGGATCGCTGGGACCTGGAAGACATGCGGATGTTCGTCGTCAGCCTGTCGGTCCAAAACGAGACCGGCGGCAATCTTGCCGAAATCCTTGAAAATTTGAGCCAGGTCATTCGCGAGCGGGCGTCGATGATGCGCAAGGTACGCGCGCTGTCGAGCGAGGGCCGTATGACGGCGGCGATGCTGACCGGTCTGCCGATTTTCGCGTTCACGCTCCTGTTTATCGCCAGCCCCAAATTCTACTTGGACGTTGCCGACGATCCCGCGTTCCTGCCCGGATATGTGGGGCTGCTCACTCTCTACGTGATTGGTTTCTACTCCATCCGTCGGATGATCGATCTGAAGGTATGATGCCGTGAACGAAGTCCTTTTCAGCGATGCGGCCCGGTTAGCCATTCTCTTCCTGCTGTTCCTTGCCGTTGTCGCGGTGACGTTCGGGGTTTCAGCGGTGCTCGGCGAGCGGCGGGAAATACGCGGAAGGCTTGCCGAGGGAGGCTTAAGCTCGGTCGAACCGGAGGTCGCGGTCGGCGCGGGGCTGCGGGTCCATGACGCGCGAGGCGCCTGGGTATCCTTGGTAACGGCAATCGAGAAGGCGGGCATTCCGCTGGTCGATACGAAGGATGCCACGCTTCGGAGCCGGCTGGTGGCCGCCGGATACAAGCAGGATTATGCGCCTCGCGTCTATTCGTTGATCCGGCTGGCGATGGTCATCGGCCTGCCACTCGCGACATTGGCGCTACTGTGGGCGAGCGGGCGTTCGCCCTCGATGACCAGGGTCTACGTTGTGGGGATGATCGCCGCGCTGTTGGGCCTCTACCTGCCCAGCCTGTGGATCAGGGTAAAGGCCGATCGGCGCCAGCGGGAGATCATCAACGGTTTTCCCGATGCGCTCGACCTGATGCTCGTCTGTGTTGAAGCGGGCTTGGGGCTGGAAGCAGCATTCAGCCGGGTCGGCATGGAAATGACCCGTTCGCATCCGTTGCTTGCCGAGCAGTTGGGCGCAGTGGTCCTTGAGCTCCGCGCCGGGCGCAGCCAGGAAGATGCGCTGCGGCGCATGGCGGACCGGGCTGGGGCCGACGAGATTCGCGCATTCGCGACCTTGCTGATCCAGAGCCACAAGCTCGGCTCGTCCATCTCGCAGACGTTGAGGACCTATGCCGCGGAAATGCGGGAACGCCGCCGCATGCGCGCGGAAGAAAAGGCGCACCGGCTGCCGGTGCTGCTGTCCATTCCACTGGTCACCTGCATGCTGCCGGTGATGATTGGCGTGTTGATGTTGCCCGCGGTCATCCGGACGATCCGCATACTGATTCCAGCCATGGGTGGGGGGAACTGATCATGAAAGCCGCATCGCATCTTGCCTGTCTGGCCGCAGCAATCGGCGCCACCGCTTGCAGCATGGGCGAGCTCAATGTCCGCCCGACCAAGACTGCCCTGGCCGATGGTCGCCAGCCGTCGGACGTCCGCGTCGCGGAAGGCAATGCGCAGCTGGCGCTGGGCAATGTCGGCCTGGCGATCGAGGCCTATCGCAGGGCGCTGCGCGAGCAGCCGAATAATGTCGATGCGATGATCGGCCTGGCCAACAGCTACGACCGGATGGGTCGCGCGGACCTGTCGCGCCGCCACTATGAGCTGGCGCTCGCCGCCGACCCCGCCAATACGGAAATCTATTCGCATTTCGCCCAGTCCCTGGATGCACAGGGGCAGCGTGACGAAGCCGCACGGGTGAAGACTGAGCTGGCGGCGCGCGTCGTCGCCCCCGAGGCGTCGCGTGAGGTGCCTGGCTCGGTTCCCGTGCTGCCGCCGCCACCGGCCCAGAGTGTGACGGTAGCCCTCGCACCGCCGCGTTCCGTGCCGGTGGCGGTTGAGCGTCCTGCCGTTGCGGGCTTGCGGCTTGAGCGGCTCTCCATGCGCGAAGTGGCGCTCGTGACGCGGCCCGAGCCACGCTGGGAGGCCAGGACCGTCGCCCGGACCGCGACCACCACCACGATCAGCTTCGAAAAGAAGATGCAGCCGGCGGTAACCCTGCTCAATGCGGCCCGGATACAGGGTCTCGCCGCGCGGACGCGTGCCTATCTGGCGCAACGGGGCTTTTCCGGGGCACGGATCGGCGATGCGCCCGCGGTTCGCAGCCAGAGCGTCATCCTCTATGCAGCAAGCGATGCGCGGCGTGCCGAGCGGCTGGCGGCCCAGTTTGGCTTTGCGCTGGAACGCAGGGAGGGCGCGAAGCCAGGGGTCACGATCCTGCTGGGCCGCGATGCCGCCCGCGATACCGCGCTCCGCGACAGGGCATGATCCTAGCCTTCTCGCTGGCACTTCTCCTGGCGGATCCGATACCGGCACCGGCCGAGCCGCCCGCCGAACAGGCTTCGCCAATCTCGCTGGCAGAGGCCGGGCGGGCGATCGGCGCCGGCCGGCTCGACCAGGCCAGGGCCATCTTGGGTACGGCGATCGCGGCTGGCGCCAAGGGCGAACCGGTTGACCGGTTGCTCGCGGATCTGGCGCTGGCGAGCGGCGAATATGGCCAGGCCCTTGCCCTTTATCGGCAGCTGCTCGTCGGCCATCCAGACGAAGCGCTGCTGCTCGAACGCGGAGGGCTCGCGGCTCTCAGGCTCGGAGAGCTGGCCGAAGCGACCGCCATGCTCGACCGGGCGACGCGCCAGCCTGATGCCGGCTGGCGGGCATGGAACGCGCGCGGCGTGGCCGCCGATCGTCATGGCCGGTGGGACGAGGCGGATGCAGCCTATGCACGCGCGGCCGAGCTCGACCCGGAACGGGCGGAAATCCTCAACAACCAGGGCTGGTCGCTGATGCTCCGGGGGCGCTGGCAGGACGCGCTTGCCGCCTTCGAACGAGCTGCCTCGATCAACGAAAAGCTGCCTCGCCTCGCCAACAACCTGGAGCTCGCCCGCGCCGCCG